>JAZONU010000001.1:0-4630 GCA_045654605.1 Candidatus Caccoplasma sp.
AGATAGTGATCCTAAAGAAATGACAAACCTTTATAATAACCCTGAATATAAGGATATAATTATTAAACTAAAAGAGGAGTTAAAAGAGTTACAAATTGAATATAACGATCCTATTTTAGAACGTTATCCTTTGTAATTATAATGTAGGTATGTTACGAGTAGGGGTGGATTTCCCTTATTTAATCATTTGTAGGATTACCTCCCCTACTCGCACATTTTATATAAACAATGGTTCGTTTATTCAAATAATAAATTAATGCTCTCTAATAATAGAACAATAATGTTATATTTTTGTTCATTAAGAAAAGAAATTTTATGGAATTAAATAATTTACATGGTCTGCTAATAGGTATTAGCACCTTTTTAATTATCGGACTTTTTCACCCAATAGTAATTAAAGCAGAATACTATTTGGGAACAAAAAGTTGGTGGATATTTTTAGTAATGGGTATTATAGGGTGCATAGCATCAATACTATGCGAAAACCTCACAATATCTGCCTTGTTGGGAGTATTCTCGTTCTCATCGTTCTGGAGCATTAAAGAGGTATTTGAGCAACGTAAAAGAGTTGAAAAAGGATGGTTTCCTGAAAACCCAAATCGTAAGAAATAACTTATAGAAATGATAACTGCATCTGTTGTTACATATAATACCGATATTGAGGAGTTAAACAACTGCCTCGCTGACATTGAGGCTTCAATGATAGAGCGAGTATATGTTATTGATAACTCAAGCAGGGATTATATTGCACAAACTTGCAAAGGTTTTGATAAAGCAGAATATATTCCATCAGAGAATAGAGGCTTTGGTGCAGGGCACAATATTGCCATTCGCGAAGCCATGACAAAAGGAAGCAAGTATCATATTGTTATGAATAGCGATATCAGCTTTGATAGTTCAGCAATAGAGGTGCTATACAACTATATGAACTCAAACACTGACGTTGCACAGGCACAACCTAAAATTGTATATCCCAACGGAGAGATACAATACACCTGCCGACTATTACCAACACCTGCAAACCTTATTTTCAGACGTTTCTTACCAAAGAGTTGGGGTAAGAAGATGGATAATAGATATCTGCTTAAAAACCGAGATTTAACGAAAGAGATGAATATCCCCTATCATCAAGGAAGTTTTATCTTTTTCAGGACAGAGTGTTTTGAAAAGGTTGGACTATTTGATGAAAGATTTTTTATGTACCCTGAGGATATTGATATTACTCGCCGAATGCATAAGTATTACCGAACAATGTATGTTCCTTATACAACAATTATTCACAACCACAGAGCCGAATCATATAAGAGCCGAAAGATGCTAAAGATACATATCATTAATATGATTAAATATTTTAACAAATGGGGATGGTTCTTCGATAAAGAACGCAAAGAATGGAACAAGAAAATTAGCAATTAGATTACAAATAAGAACTTATTGAATAATACGTTTCTTTGTACTACTAAATAAAACATTATAGGCTATTTTGTATTAGATATGAATATAGAAAGTAATATACCTCAGATTGTATCGTTGCGTAAATGTGTAGAGTTACGCTTTGGCAAAAGTGTTACAATTCATAACGATTTTGTATTATTAGTTGCCGACATTGAAACTGCTTTAAGAGAACATATTTCAGAGAGTACACTTGAAAGAGTATGGAACTACTCTACCCGAAGTAATAATACTGTTTCGTTGAGAACCCTTAATGTTCTTGCTCAATACGGAGCAGATTGCTCATGGGAGAAGTTCTGTGAAAAATTAAAGGAAGATGAAGGTTTGGAATCGGATATGTTTAATGTAGAATCTGTTTTAACATCTAATCTTACACCAGGCAATAGATTACGCATTGGTTGGCTACCAAACAGATTGTGCATTATACGTTATTTAGGAGAAAACAATTACATCGCCGAAGTGTGTGAAAACTCTACCATGCAAGAGGGTGATACTTTTTCTTGTTTGCAGTTCTCTTTGGGTAAGGAGGCAATTTTGAGTAATTTTAAAAAGTGTAATTCTGACTCTCCAGGTGTTTCTTATGTCATTGGTATTAAAAATGGGATTACGACGCTTAAGATTGTTAAAGATGAGATAAGTTGTTAGTTTTTAGTTGTTAGCATTATTAGACAAATAAGAGTAATATCAAATAGTAAAAAAGGTTGTGACGTGTATGTTACAACCTTTGTCTTATTATTGAGCTTTTATTGTTTTTCTAAAAACTGACAGCTAATAGCTGATAGCTAAAAACTACCCCGAAGGGGCGGCATTGTGCCGACAACTAAAAACTAAAAACTGCGGACAGAGCATGCTCTGTCCCTACTTACTTGGGTATTAATATTAGAACAAGAGGTTGTAACGTCTGTTACAACCTCTTGCAATTTATGAGTAATTTATGTTATTCTAAAAACTACCCCGAAGGGGTGGCACTTGTGCCGACAACTAACAACTAAAAACTTACAGCTAATAGCTGATAGCTATTTTATTCCGTCGCGTTTCATGATTGCATCTATACTTGGCTCGCGTCCCATAAAGTCGATATATAGTTTCATAGGCTCTTCAGAACCTCCTTTTTCAAGTATATTTTTACGGAATGAATCTGCTGTCTCTTTATCAAATATTCCGTTTTGTTTGAATAGTGCAAATGCATCGGCATCTAATACTTCAGCCCATTTATAGCCGTAATATCCTGCAGCATATCCTCCGTCAAATATATGGCCAAAGTGAGTACTCATATTTGTACTATCGGGAACAGGTAACAATACAGCTTTTGCCATTGACTCAACCTCTTGTTTTAGCATATCAGTAGGTATTTCGCCTTGTAGTGTATGCCAACCCATATCTAAATATCCTAATGACAATTGACGCAAACATGCGTATGCCGCATTGTATTGAGATGTTGCCTCAACTTTTTTAATTAATTCAGCAGGTATTTTTTCTCCTGTTTGATAGTGCTCGGCAAATGTATCCAAAAACTCTTTTTCACTTAACCAATTCTCCATAATTTGAGATGGTAACTCAACGAAATCGCGATATACTGATGTTCCAGATACTGACGCATAGTTACATTTGGTTAACATACCATGTAATGAATGACCAAACTCATGCAAGAATGTTCCAACCTCATCAAATGTTAATAATGCAGGTTTATCTTTTGTTGGTTTTGTAAAGTTCATTACAAGCAAAATGTGAGGACGGCTATCAGTTCCGTCTTTCTCTACCCACTGTTTTTTAAAGTCAGTTTTCCAAGCTCCTTGTTGTTTTGTTTCGCGTGGGAAGAAATCTGTATATAGAATTCCCATATAGTTACCATCAGCATCAGTTACTTTATAAACCTCTACCTCTTCATTATAAACAGGAATATCTGTTCTTCTTTCAAATTGTAAACCATACAAACGAGTTGCTAAACCAAATACACCCTTTTTTACTTTCTCCAAATCGAAGTATGGTTTTAGCATTTCGTCATTTAAATCATAATTTTTTGTTTTATACATATCTGAATAGTAAGACCAATCCCAAGGCATTATATCAATGTCTTTACCCTCAATCTCTTTTGCAAATGCTTTTATCTTCTCTACATCTTTTTTAGCTGCAGGAGTATATGCTTCCAATAGATTATCAAGTAGATTATATACTGCCTCAGGTGTTTTTGCCATACGATTGTCTAATACGTATGTTGCCCAATCTTTATATCCTAATAGGTTTGCTAACTCTTTTCGAGCTGCTACTTGTTCCAATACGTTTTGTGAGTTATCATACTCTCCACCTAATGCAACTGAGTTGTATGCTCGGTACATTTTCTCTCTCAACTCACGATTTTTTGCATACTTCATAAAGGGGAAGAATGAAGGGTATGATATATTAAAAAGATACCCATCTTTACCTTTTGCCTCAGCACGCATTTTTGCTGCCTCTCTTGCTCCTTCAGGTAGTCCAGCAAGCTCCTCTTCTGTTGTCAAAATCATTTCAAAAGCGTTAGTTGCTTTTATCTGATTTTGTCCGAATGTTAGAGAAAGACTATCAAGTTTTGATGTTAATTTACGATATTGTTCTTTTTCTTCACCTTTTAGGTTTGCACCGTTGCGAACCATCGACTTATATGTGTCTTCGAGAAGTGTTAATTGCTCTCGAGTTAAAGTTAATGATTCTCTGCTATCGTACACAGCCTTTATCCTCTCAAATAGTTTTTCGTTGAGTGTAAGGTTATTTGTATGTTCGGTAAGCATTGGCATTAGCTCTTGAGAAAGAGTCATCATTGCCTCATCTCCATCTGCAGATAAAAGGTTAAAGAAAATACTTGTTACTCTGTTTAGTAACAAACCTGATGCCTCATAAGCCTCAATTGTATTCTCAAATGTTGGTGCTTCGGGATTGTTTACTATTGCATCAACTTCAGCTTGATGTTGTTTCATTCCCTCAATCATAGCAGGTTTATAATCTGCCATCTCAATTTTGTCAAAGGGGGCTGTTCCGTAAGGCCCATTAAACTCTGACAATAACGAATTTTGTTTGCAACTGCTCATTGTTATTGTTGTAATTAGTGCTATAGCTGTAGCTAAATGTTTCATATTTTTTTCCTTTTTAATTGTATATTAAATTTTAAACCGTCTATTATTATTTTTCTTACTTTTGCAGTATA
>JAZONU010000002.1:0-3024 GCA_045654605.1 Candidatus Caccoplasma sp.
TATTAATTGTGTAATTAATCAAGGATAAAGAATGGCAACAAGGCGAATAGCAATAGTGGCAGGAGGATTTTCATCGGAATTTCCAGTGTCGATGAAGAGTGCAGAGGGAATAAAAACCTTTTTAGAGAATACTATGTATGAAACATATATAGTAAAAATAACTCGCCATTTATGGGAGGTTTTGTTGCCCGATGGAACAACATCTGAAATTGACAAAAACGATTTCAGTTTTGTTGAAGGCTCTCGAGTAAAACTATTCGATTTTGCATATATAACAATACATGGAGTTCCAGGAGAGAATGGTGCATTACAGGGATATTTTGATATGATAAGTATGCCTTATTCATGTTGTGGTGTATTTGCAGCATCATTGACGGCTAACAAATATTCATGTAATAAATATCTATCAAATTTTGGAGTGAGAGTATCTCCGTCGGTAATTATACGACCTGGAGATAACTATTCAGTTTCAGAAATAGTAAAAAATGTAACATTACCCTGTTTTGTAAAGCCCAATGAAGGAGGCTCAAGTTTTGCTACGACAAAGGTTAAAGAGGAGTCAGAGCTTGAACAAGCAATAGAAGATGCCTTTACAGAGGGAGGAAATGTAATTGTCGAGAAATTCATGCAGGGCATAGAGGTAACATGTGGTTGTTATAAGACCGATAATAAATCGGTGGTCTTCCCAATTACGGAGGTTGTAAGTAAAAATGAATTTTTTGATTACGAGGCAAAATATACTGCATCAAAAGTAGAGGAGATAACCCCTGCCAGAATATCGGATGATATAGCAGAAGAAATATCTGCAACAACATCGATGATATACGACATAATTGGAGCAAAAGGAATAATTAGAGTAGATTACATAATAGTTCAGGACAAACCATACTTATTAGAGGTAAATACCACACCTGGAATGACAGTAACATCATTTATTCCTCAACAAATAAAAGCTTCAAATTTAGAGCCAGGAGAGGTGTTGAGTGAGATAATAGAGGATATATTGCAAACAAAATAACTATTCGAAATGGATAATTACGAAGATATAAGACCATATACCCCCGAAGAGATGGCTTCTGCCATAAATGAATTAATCGGAGAGGAGTATTTCAAAAAAGCATTATCACATGTTGTTCCCAATGCAGAGTTGTTTATGCAACGTTTTCCTGCAATGAGAAACAATGATGAGTTTCAGAAAGAGATATTATTCCCGGTAATCAAATGGTTAATAGGAGTTGTTGCAGATAGTTTTGAGGGATCAGGACTCTCTAATATCGATCCCAAGAAAGGATGTACCTATATCTCAAACCATAGAGATATATTAACTGATGCACTCTTTTTAGCATATTTATTAACAACAAAAGGGATAAAATCTCCCGAGATGGCATTAGGCGACAATCTTTTGGTATATCCATGGATGAGGACATTAGTTCGTTTGTGTAAGGGCATAATTGTATATCGTAATTTGCCTATGATGCGGACATTAGAAGAGGCACGACGCTTATCTGGATATATAAATCACACTATCCGTGATAATAAAAATTCTGTATGGATAGCACAGCGAGAGGGACGCACAAAAGATTCTGATGACAGAACACAGGAGAGTGTATTGAAAATGCTCTCATTTGAGGGTGGAGGAGATATGAGAAGTAATATATTGGCATTGAATATAACCCCTGTTTCAATATCTTATGAATACGATGCATGTGATTATCTTAAAGCTCGAGAGTTTCAGTTAAAACGAGATAACGCAGAGTTTAAAAAAACGCCAAAAGACGACTTGAATAGTATGTCTGTGGGATTGATGTCGCGAAAAGGTAAAATAAACTTTGTAATAGCGGAATCTATAAATGCCAAGGTAGAGGCTTTGCCCGATAACTTAACCAAAGCTGAGTTCTATACTGCAGTAGCAGGAATAATAGATGAGGCGATACATCAAGGATATGTGTTATATCCCATAAATTATGCAGCATACGACCTTTTAAAAGGAACCGAACTTTTTGTTGAAAATTACACTTTGGAGGAGAAACAAAAATTCTCTGATTATGTAGATAGACAAGTGGCAAAAATAGACGATTTGCAAACACCCGATAAAGAGTACTTGCGAGGAAAAATATTGGAAATGTATTCAAATCCTTTAAGAAATAAATTGAAGTTAGATTAATAACGAAGTTGTATAAAAGATATTAAAGAGAGGGTTCGGTAGAACCTTCTCTTATTATTTCAGGAGAGTCGGTTGTACAATCAATAACAGCCGAAACAGTAGTATTGCCGAAACCTCCGTCAATAATAATATCAACAATCCCGTCGTATGCTTCAGTAATTAAATCGGGATTTGTATAATACTCCTCTTCGCTTTCGCTGTTTTTAAGCGATGTGGTTAAAAGGGGGTTCCCTAATCTCTCGGCAATCTTTACAGGGATAGAATTTGAAGGTATTCTAATACCAACGCATTTTCTGTTTTTATACAATTTAGGAAGACCACTTGCAGTAGGTAGAATAAAGGTGAACGGGCCGGGAAGATTTTTGCGGAGTATCTTGTAATAAGAATCGCTTATTTTTACATATTTGCTCAAAGAGCTTAAATCAGCACCAATTATTGAAAGATTTGATTTGTTCGGATTAACTCCTTTTATGGTACAAATCTTTTCAACTGCTCTTACGTTTAATGCGTCGCACCCCATGGCATAGACCGAGTCAGTTGGATATATTATAATAGCACCATCTTTAAGTGCCGAAACAATATAGTCCAACATTTTCTCGTCGGTATTCTTTTCGTATAGACGAATAACTCTCATGGGGCATTATTTGTTAATTAAGAATTTCGCAAATAAACAAAAGAAAAAACTAACAACTAACATCTGATAGCTGACAACTAAATACCATCAAGTTTGTGTCCCATACGCTCTTTCTTGGTCTTCATATAAAACTCATTATATGGGTTCGTTTCAACTTCAATAGGAACAATTTCAGTTATTTCAATACCGTAACCCTCCAATCCAATACGTTTAACAGGATTGTTGG
>JAZONU010000003.1:0-2610 GCA_045654605.1 Candidatus Caccoplasma sp.
AAAAGTAAGAATAAATCTTAGTATTTCAAATACCTAATGCTCTCAAAAACAAAAGGGAGCATACCAATTTTTTGGTATAACCCCACTCTTGAAATTATATGAAAACAAATTATTTATTCTCTTGAGGAACTTCTTTGCGAATAGTTTTTGTTCTAATCTCTTCGCAGATTTCAGAAACAAATTGGTTCAAAGGTTTGCTACCCTCATCGCCGGCAAAACGACTACGAACAGCAACAGAGTTGCTCTCTTCCTCTTGTTGTCCAATAACTAACATGTATGGAACGCGATTGTTACGAGCATCTCTAATTTTGTATCCAATCTTTTCTGCTCTTCCATCAACAGTAACAAGTACTCCATTGCGTTTAAGTTCTGCGGCAACTTTGTCTGCATACTCCATGTATTTGTCTGAAATAGGCAATACACGAACTTGCTCAGGAGACAACCATGTTGGGAATTTACCCTCATATTTCTCAATCAACCATGCAAGAGTACGCTCGTAGCACCCCATACTTGTACGGTGGATGATATATGGCCTTACTTTCTCTCCGTTTTGGTCAATGTAGTACATATCAAATTGTTCGCTCAATAAAGCATCCCATTGAACAGTAATCATAGTATCCTCTTTGCCATAAACGTTTTTAGCGTTTATATCAACTTTAGGACCATAGAAAGCTGCACCACCAACTTCCTCAACAAAAGGAA
Source organism: Candidatus Caccoplasma sp. (assembly GCA_045654605.1). Lineage (GTDB taxonomy): Bacteria > Bacteroidota > Bacteroidia > Bacteroidales > G3-4614 > Caccoplasma_A. Next base: position 703 of record JAZONU010000003.1, read on the forward strand.
TTTCAAGTTCACGCAACATTTGACGAATATGTTCTTGAGTCTCTTCCCAAACCTCTGCAGTACCAATGTATTTAGTAGTGTTTGCTGGGTCGTATTTAGCAAGAACATATGTTACATCATTTTGAAGGCCAAGAGTAACCATAACGTGTTTAGCCAATGCCAAACAGTTTTTGAACTCCTCAACCATTTGGTCAGGACGAACTATTAAGTGACCTTCACTGATAGTAAATTGGCGAACACGAGTTAAACCATGCATCTCACCAGAATCTTCGTTACGGAATAGAGTTGATGTCTCGCTATAACGCAAAGGAAGGTCGCGGTATGAGTGTTGAGTTGCTTTATATACAAAGTATTGGAAAGGGCAAGTCATAGGACGAAGAGCAAATACCTCTTTGTCAGTCTCCTCGTTTCCAAGAACAAACATTCCATCTTTGTAGTGATCCCAGTGTCCTGATATTTTGTATAAGTCGCTCTTAGCCATCAAAGGAGTTTTAGTTCTAATATAACCCCATTCGTTGTCCTCTAAATCCTCAATCCAACGTTGAAGTGTTTGCACAATTTTAGCACCTTTAGGCATAAGCAAAGGCAAACCTTGTCCAATAACATCAACTGTAGTGAATAGCTCCATTTCACGACCAATTTTGTTGTGGTCAATGTTTTTGATATGCTCCAAGTGTGCAAGATAAGCATCACAATCCTCTTTACTGAAGAATGCAGTACCATAAATACGTGAAAGTGAAGCATTGTTTTTATCACCACGCCAATATGCTGTAGAAGTTGATAGCAATTTAAAGCCCTTAATCATCTTTGTATTCAATAAGTGTGGGCCCATACAAAGGTCAACAAAATCGTCTTGCGAGTAAAGAGTAATAGTCTCTCCCTCTGGAATAGCATCGATAAGTTCCAATTTGAAAGGCTCGTTTTTAGCTTTCATAAGCTCATAAGCCTCGTTGCGTGAAACCACTTTACGCTCAATTCTTGGATTTTGTTTGATAATTTTCTTCATCTCTTTCTCAATTTTCTCCAAATCCTCTTTGCTAAAAGGAGAGCATTCGAAGTCATAGAAGAATCCTGTTTCTGTTGCAGGACCTATAGTAACTTTCGCTTCGGGGAAAATATGTTTAACAGCCTCTGCCATAATGTGAGTGGCAGTGTGGCGAAGAATATGAAGAGCCTCTTTGCTATCTGTAGTAACAAGTTCAATTTGGCAATCCGTGGTGATAGTCGTTCTTAAGTCGGTAAGTTCACCGTTTAGTTTTACGGCAACAACACTATTTAAAAGTTGAGGATCAATCGATTTTAGAACATCGATAAAATTTACCTCGTTGCTCTCAGTACAAAACTCTTGAGCATCTCCGTTAAGTAATTTAATTTTAATCATCTGACTATCTTGTATAAAAATAATTCTTACTCCTATAATAATTTATCTTCTCTGTAAACTGCAAAGATACAAAACAATCAGATAATAAACAATAGATTAATAATTTGTTCTTTTTACTATATATATGCTAATTTCATATAGAAAGCCAATGGGTATTGCAACTAAAAGTAGAGTAATAATATCAGCTGTAGGTGTTATGATTGCGGCTAATATACAAATAATTACAAAGGCATGTTTCCTATATTTTCTTAAAATAAGGGAGTTAATCAAATTGAGTTTGCCTATAAAGTATGCCAAGATGGGAATTTCAAACATTATACCTAAAAGTAACGAAAGTATTAAGAAAGTTGAAATGTATGAACTTAACTCAATATTATTAACTACTAATTCATGAACCTGATAAGTACCCAAAAATCGAAAAGACAAAGGGAATATTAAAAAATAATTTAATATAACACCGAAAGAGAAAAGTAAAACAGAAGATATAATTAGTATATAGGAATATTTCTTTTCTTTTTTATATAATG
>JAZONU010000004.1:0-3282 GCA_045654605.1 Candidatus Caccoplasma sp.
ATACTGAATGTTGAATACATCATCTCAAGCATGTATTCAATCTGAGACTCGGATAGAATCTCTTCGTATGTCTCCTTAAAAATCTTATGCCCCAATCGACTGATCAATCCTGCATCGCTCTCTTGGGCAAGGACAAATTCTGCCATATTATGAAAGTTTAGAAATAACCTCGTCAATAGAGAGTAACTCTTGAGCTCCGCTATTCATATTTTTAAGAGTGATTTTACCCTCTTTAATTTCGTTTTCGCCAACCAATGCAACAAAAGGAATTGCTTTAGCATCGGCATATCCCATCTGTTTTTTCATTTTAGCCGATTCGGGATATATCTCAGTGCTTATGCCAGCCTTGCGAAGTGTCATAACATGAGCGAGAGAGGCAATCTCCTCCTTCTCTCCAAAGTTTACAAACATTATTTGAGTTGATTGCAATGATTTGTCTGGGTATAGTTCCAATTGGTTAAGAACATCATATATGCGGTCTGCTCCAAAAGAAATTCCAACACCAGATACTCCATTCAAACCAAACACCCCAGTGAGGTTGTCGTAACGACCACCGCCCGAGATACTTCCAATTTGAACATCCAGTGCTTTAACCTCAAAAATAGCACCGGTATAGTAGTTTAGTCCTCTGGCAAGAGTAAGATCAATATCTAAAGTAGAACGAAGGCCACAGTTATCTATGCGATTAAGAATAAACTGAAGTTCCTCAATGCCCTTTAATCCTTTCTCAGAAGAAGCAAGAGTTTTGCGTAGAGTCTCAAGTTTCTCATTATTTGAACCTTCGAGAAGAATTATTGGTCGAAGTTGTTCAATGCTCTCATCTGATATGCCTTTGCTTCTAAGCTCTTCGTTTACATTCTCTAATCCAATTTTATCTAATTTGTCGATAGCGACAGTAATATCTATAATCTTGTCTGCTTCGCCTATAATCTCCGCGATACCGCTAAGAATTTTACGGTTATTCATTTTTATCGCAACCCTTATCCCTAAACGATTGAATACCTCATCAATCATTTGGATAAGCTCAACCTCGTTTAAAAGAGAGTTAGAACCAACCACATCGGCATCGCATTGGTAAAACTCACGATATCTGCCTTTTTGAGGTCTGTCAGCACGCCAAACAGGTTGAATTTGACATCTTTTGAATGGGAAAGTAATTTCGTTTTGGTGCATAACAACATATCTGGCAAAGGGAACAGTTAGGTCATATCTTAATCCTTTCTCGCACAAAGAAGATGCAAGTTTGTTAGACTCTTTGCCTTGCCAAAGTTCGTCATTAACCTTTCCTGCGAAATCGCCGGAATTTAAAATCTTGAAAAGAAGTTTATCCCCCTCTTCTCCATATTTACCCATAAGGGTAGAGAGGTTTTCCATAGCAGGAGTTTCAATCTCTTGAAATCCAAATAATTGAAAAACATCACTTATTGTATTAAAAATATAGTTTCTTTTAGCTGTTTCTACGGTTGAAAAATCACGAGTTCCTTTAGGAATTGAAGGTTTAGTTGCCATATATTTTTTGCATTAAAAATCTGTTTTGTGTTGCGAAGTTACAAAATATTTTGCAGCAAATAGTTCTTTGTAACGATAAAATATCAATTCAAGTCACAAATCAAACAACTGAATAACACGAGTTGGATTTGTTAAGTAACAAAAAAGCCACAACGAGTGTGGCTTAAATGAAAAAGAAATATTAAAATTTCAAGTAAAGAATGGTTATTTATTAATCTTCAAATCCTAAAAATCTACCATTTTTATCAAACTTAACTTCTGTGCCATTTAGTAACTTGACATCGTAGTATCGGTTAGAAAACTCCTTGTTTGTCTCAATTTTGCAAATACAAACATTAGGGAAGTTTTCAGCGGTAAAATTGATAATCTCAACAGGAATAAAACTTGTAGGGATACAATTGATATTTCCGTCAACCTCTTTCCATTCACCTTTGGCGTTAAAATTTATACTTGTGCCATCAGCAAAATAAGCCTTATATTCAGTCTCTAAAGCCTCGCTATCTTTAACGGTTGAAAGCAACTTTTTATCTTTGAAATTCTCTTTGATAAAGTTTTGAGCTTTCGAAGGTATAGAATTGATATTTACAACAGTCTCTCTTGCAATAGAAACGAAAGATAGAGCAGATATTAAAAATACTGCAACCAAACTAAAAATAATCTTTTTCATAATTGTTAAAATTAAAGTTTCGATTACAAATATAAACGAAGATTTTAACAATCCAACTCTTTTTACAATCTTTATGATTTGAATACAAAATATAAAATTTATACCTTATATATATAAGGAGATTTTCTTTCTTAGCATAAAATACTATATTTGCAGTCCTGAAATAAAAAAAACAATGGAAAATAATATTCAATTTAACGAACATAACAAGACTGAATACCCTCCTATGCATACGGCAGAGCATATTCTTAATGCGACAATGGTAAAGATGTTCAACTGTGGTAGAGCGGTATCGGCACACGTTGAACGCAAAAAGAGTAAATGCGATTATGCGTTGCAACAAGAGTTGACTGCTGAACAAATATCGGCAGTGGAGGAGCAGGTGAATAGTGTAATATCTATGTCACTTCCCGTAACCGAGGAGATAATAACAATAGAGGAGGCGAAAAAAAGATTTGATACATCTCGTTTACCGGAAGGGGTAAGTAGTACAATCAGAGTAGTCAATATTGGAGAGTATGATAGCTGTCCATGTCTGGGCTTACACGTAAAAAACACCTCCGAAATCGGAAAATTTAAGATAATTAGTAGTGGAAATGCTCCGTCTGGCTTCCGAATAAGATTTAAACTTGAGGAGTAGAATCGCTAAAAATTGCAGGTTCTTAAAAAACGCTCAAAAAAGCAACAAAAAACATAAAAAAATATTTGTCTGATAATTAGGGTAGTTACAGAAAAAGTAAAAATTTTTTGAAAAATAGTTGCTAAAAAATTTGGTAGGAATATAAAAGTGTAGTACTTTTGCATCCGCTTTCGGGAACGAACCGAGGGCAACAAAAAAGAGATCATTGAATATTTGAAAAAGACAAAGTAGTACGAGACGAGTAAAAAAAATAAACGTCAACGTCAATAAACTTAGGTTTAAATTGAGCATCGGATCAGGTTATTAACAGTAAAAAAAAATAACAAAAACATAATTACAACGAAGAGTTTGATCCTGGCTCAGGATGAACGCTAGCGACAGGCCTAACACATGCAAGTCGAGGGGCAGCATTTAATAAGCTTGCTTATTAAGATGGCGACCGGCGCACGGGTGAGTAACACGTATG
>JAZONU010000005.1:0-5323 GCA_045654605.1 Candidatus Caccoplasma sp.
ATTTTGCATCCTTTCATTTTGGTAACGCAAATAAAAGTTTGCCGATAGAGGTGTTTAATGCTATATATGATAAATTTGACGGGCATACTTGGTATGTGCAATCTATTTTAAATCGTTTGTTTGGCTACGCAGAAGAGGTAAATGAAAATATGATAAATTATACGATTGAACAGATAATATCAGAGTTTGAATATATGTACAATGATTTATTAAAAGCCTATTCGCAAGGAACTGTTCGATTGTTAAAAGCAATTGCTCGTGAAGGTGTAGTAAAAGAGTTATTAAACGGAGGCTTTATTGCTAAACATAAATTAAGAGCGGCAAGCAGTGTGAGCAGTTCTGCTAAAAAACTTATAGATAAAGAGTTAATTTATGAAACAGATAGAGGCTATATAGTATATGACCGATTTATGTCAGAGTGGCTACGTCGCCAACCTTTTTAGAATTAATCAAATAATTTTTATTGTAATATGAAATAAAAAACCATTGCTTTTTAAGGCAATGGTTTTTTCATAACTACCAATAAAATTTATAAAATTCGCTAATAGCATAAACTAATAGCTAAAAACTGACAACTAAAATAACTATTTATTCTTAATAGCCTCCATAATCAAGCCTTCCAACTCCTCTGCAAGTTCGGGGTTATCTAAAACCATACGTTTTGCAGCATCGCGACCTTGACCAAGTTTTGTGTCGCCGTAAGCAAACCATGAACCACTTTTCTTGATAATTCCGTACTCAACACCAAGGTCAATAATCTCTCCCGATTTTGAGATACCCTCGCCAAACATAATATCAAACTCTGCTTTGCGGAATGGGGGAGCAACTTTGTTTTTAACAATCTTAACTCGAGTTTGATTACCGATAACATCTTCTCCATCTTTAATTTGAGATACTCGGCGAATATCCAAGCGAACAGATGAGTAGAATTTCAAAGCGTTACCACCTGTTGTAGTTTCGGGGTTGCCAAACATAACACCAATCTTCTCGCGTAATTGGTTGATGAATATACAAGTTGTATTTGTTTTGCTGATTGTTGAAGTAAGTTTACGCAATGCTTGACTCATCAATCGAGCTTGAAGTCCAACGCGGTTATCGCCCATATCACCCTCTAACTCTGCTTTTGGAGTAAGAGCGGCAACAGAGTCAATTACCACTATATCAACAGCCGATGATCTGATTAGTTGATCGGCAATCTCCAATGCTTGCTCACCACTGTCGGGTTGCGAAATCCAAAGGTTCTCAACGTCAACACCAAGTTTTTCGGCATAGAAACGATCAAAAGCGTGTTCAGCGTCAATAATTGCCGCTATACCACCATTCTTTTGAGCCTCAGCGATAGCGTGTATTGCCAAAGTTGTTTTACCGGATGATTCAGGTCCGTATATCTCAATAACTCTTCCTCGTGGATAACCACCAACACCAAGAGCTGCGTTAAGAGCAATTGAACCTGTTGAGATTACAGCAACCTCTTCAACCATATCATCACCAAGTTTCATTATAGAGCCTTTCCCATAGCTCTTCTCAATTTTATCCATTGCAGCTCTAAGAGCTTTAAGCTTATCATCAGATACGGTAACTTTCACTTTTTTCTCTTCGTTTTCCATATTTTTATTCTTTTAAATTTACATTTACATATTGTTTCTCTCTCGTTTCTGATGCAAATATACTATTTAATATATGCCAAATATTTGCACAATCAATATTTTTTTGAGAGAAATTTTTTCTTTTAATATGAAATTAATCTAACAACTAACAACTAACAACTTACAACTATATACTATCCCCCTCATGCTCTTTTATCTGTTTTTTTAGAATAGCAATAGCTTGAGAAGTAATATCTGCGTCGCGTTGATATTTTTTAGTTTGTTTAATTATTTGAGTTAGTTTGTAGCTCTCTATTATAGCTTTTCTTGTGTTCTTTTCTAAATTAAAAGAGTATGGACTTTTTCCGTCGAATGAAACCTTAATTGGGGCACCTTTTGAGTTTTCTATAAATTGAGCAATATCTAAAGTTTTAGGCTCCTTATATCTTATAGTCTCAATATTTACTCCATTAATATTATATCTATAATTGTTTGCTCCATCATAGGGAACAATATCAGACATAATAAAAGAACCATCATCAAGGGTAAGTTTAAAACTTTCGTGTTGAATATTACTACTTCCGTAATGAATACTTAAAATTTCAAGATTTCCATCTTCGGTAACATACACCCTTAGTCCCGATTTTGTTTGGTTGTGCCTATTGGGGTCATGTTTATAATACAAAGAGGCAACTGTTTGATACTCTTCATCTTTTATGTATTCAAAATCGTTGAGAAGATTATTAGTCTCATCTTGAAGTAGTCTAAGAATAGAGTCTATTTGTAGCATATTTTGCTCATTGATAGCAAGTTCAGCCTTACGAGCAAGTTGCATACCTGCTTTAATTTCGTCAAAGGCGTTGTCATCAACAATACCTATACTATCGGTAACCTCTTTTACTCTTAAATAATCACCCTGATTATATAACTCTTTGGCTTTATTATATAGGTCGCGAGCCTCCTTGTTATCGTCGCAAGAGACGAATAACAGAGAGGCAGACACTACCATTAAGAAAAATATTCTTTTCATTAATTTTTATTTTCTATAAAATATACTTTTTACAAGTGTGTTTCGCGTAAAAGGTCATTTACTGTCTTAACAGGATTGAATGTTGTAATAGGAACTTCAATAAATATAGTATTCCAATCAGACATAGCACCATTCCATAAACCTGGACGTTCTAACGCTTTTAACACTTTACCACTTTTCGATTTTTCAGATATAAAACCAGTGTTTTTATCTATGTAATCGGGAAGATTATATCGATTGCCATTCCAATCTCTTACCGAACAAACAAGATCTACAGGGTTAAAGTGTGAGCCTCCCTCAAAAGCCGCTTTAGATTCAGCGTGAGCCATATTAATTTGACTGCTTTCCAATATTTGAGGCGAGAATGTTCCATCTTCGTTGTAAGCCAAGAATGGACCTCCACCTGGCTCTCCGATATTTTTAACCATGCCACAAACACGTAGAGGTCTATTTAACTTCTTAAGTAGGTACATAGCAAGGTCGCTATCTTCCATCTGTTTAATTTCGGGATTTCTTGTTGATAAATCCTTTTGTATAAACTGAATTATCTCTCTTAAATCTTCTATGGTATAATTTCCGCTTTCAAGAAGTTTGCCATATTTAAAAATCTTTTCACGAGCTTCGGCTAATACTCCGGCCAAAACTTTTTTATAAAGAATTGTATCCCCTTTAAATGAATCGGGAACTACGTTGTCAATATTTTTTATAAATATAACGTCAGCATCAATTTCGTTAAGATTTTCAATTAACGAACCATGTCCTCCGGGACGGAACAATAATGCTCCATTCTCTCTAAATGGTTGATTTTCTCCGTCGGCAGCAATAGTATCAGTCTCTGGTTTTTGTTCAGAGAAAGAGATATTATATTTTACACCAAACTCTTTTTCGTAACAAGGAACAACCTTTTCGGTTAGTTCTTTAAAGAATGGCATGTGGTCATGCGAAACAGTAAAGTGAATATTAACAGTTGAATCGCCATTTTTTGCATACATTGCACCCTCTACAAGGTGTTCTTCCATTGCTGCTCGTGGAGCTTCAGCGTAGTTGTGGAATAGAAGTAAACCTTTTGGTAACCAACCATAGTTTAATCCCTTTTCAGCAAGAAGATTTTCTACAACGCTTTTATATTTGCCATCAGCTATAAGAGTGTCTATATCTGAACCCTCATTTTTTTGACACATTTCGTTTAAGGCATTATAGAATGCAAATGTTTTTATCTTCTCGAAAAACTTTTTCTCAAAAGATGTTTCAGGAGCATCGTAATCAGCATCCAAGAATCCAAACAAATCTTTGAACATTCTACTTGCTGCACCTGATGCAGGAACAAACTTAACGCTTTTAACTCCATTTTCAATAAGCTTATCCCACTTCTCTGCATACGTTTCTGCAGAATCATTTAATAGCATAATGCCATTGCCGAGAGACGCACTATTCTCGAGTTTTAAGAATGGAAAACCTTTTTTAAAACACTCCAACTGCTCTTCAACAGTTTCAATAACCATTCCCTTTGCTTTGATTTGTGCAAGATCTTCTTGCGAAAAACAATACTTCATATATTTTATACTTTAAGTTATTTATATTCGAATCTAATAGCACAATACTTTAAGCTCCTATTCTCTTTAAGAATAGATAGTATCTATGGTTTACTGCAAATATATGAAATTAACCTTTATTATTTGGTATTGTTATCTTAAAAAATTCTATATTTGGGAAGATTTTATCGGAATAGTATTATGCAAAATTCGGAATTGATATTTACGGCTGAAGAGAAGCTCGAATTTTTACGATCATATTTAGAGCTACGACGACAGACTCGAACAATTATAAATGATTGTGAGTTTGAAAAATTGCGTCAAATAATATCTGATGCAACGAGTAAAGATCAATATGGTCGCGATCGTAAAGGAAATAGTATTTTATTGCGAAACTTAAATACTGCACTAATATTATCAAAGGAGGTAGGGTTAGATCGTTCTACTCTTTTATCTATTCTGTTGTATAATGTTGTTGCTCATAAAAGCTTAAGTATCGATTATATAGTCAAAGAGTTTGGAGAGGATGTGGCAAATATAATATCGCATCTATTGAAAACCGAAAGTCTATATACAAAACATGCTACTCTTCAGAGTGATAACTTCCGAAAATTGTTATTATCATTTGCCAATGATGCTCGAGTAATAATAATCCTGATTGCCGATAATTTGTGTCTGATGCGAATGATAAATCATCATCCTGATAATGATTATCGATTAAGCATTGCATCCGAGGCTTCATATCTCTATGCTCCTTTGGCTCATAGATTAGGATTGTATAAGATAAAATCTGAACTTGAAGACCTTTCTCTAAAATACACAAATAGAAATATTTTCAATACTATAGCATCAAAGCTTACACAAACAAAAGAGAAACGTCAAAAATATATCGAATCATTCATTTCGCCAATCCGTCAGAAACTTGTTGATGAGGGATATGTATTTGAGATGAAGGGGCGAACAAAATCGATATATTCAATCTATAACAAGATGAAAAAACACAAGGCTGAGTTTGAAGATATATACGACTTATTTGCAATTCGTATAATATTGGATACCCCTCTTGAAAAAGAGAAAGCTGACTGTTGGAGAGTATTTTCTATAATAGCAGATATGTATAAACCCAATCCATCACGAATGAGAGATTGGTTGACTATACCTAAAAGTAATGGCTA
>JAZONU010000006.1:0-6653 GCA_045654605.1 Candidatus Caccoplasma sp.
GACTCAATATTGAGTTTGCGACGTGTAAAGATAATTGATATTTGGTTTAACAGACCCACCTCATTCTCAGATAGTGCTGTTATTGTATATAGCTTTTCCATTACAATTTATATATTTCGTCGCGGTTTAACATTACATAGTTTACACTTTTTCCGGTTGGTGTCATTGGGAATACCATCTCCTCTTTTGCCACCACAGCTTCAAGTAGGTACGAACCGTCGTGTTGTAACATCTCCTCAATTGCACCTTCTAACTCTTCACGTTTCTCAATTCTACGTCCTTTTATGCCGTATGCCGCAGCCAATGCAACAAAGTCCGGGTTTGAAAGGTCTGTCTCAGAGAATCTCTTTTGGAAGAATAGTTCTTGCCACTGACGCACCATTCCTAACACTGTATTAGAGAGCAATATTATTTTAACATTAACTCCGTACGCCTTAATGGTTCCTAACTCTTGAAGAGTCATTTGCAAACCTCCATCACCTACAAAAAGACATACTGTACGATTGGGAGCTCCAAATTTTGCACCTACCGCTGCAGGTAATCCAAAGCCCATTGTACCCAATCCTCCTGAAGTAATAACGCTTCGTGGTTGAGAGTATTTTGAATAACGAACTCCCATCATTTGATTCTGACCAACGTCAGTTACTACCACAGCTTTATTCTCTGCCAATTCCGAAACTTTATTTACAACCTCTCCCATTTTAAGTGGTCCCTCATTAGGAGAAATTTCAACATCAATCACTTTTGATTGCTCTTCGGCTTTTGGTCTGTCAAACATCTTCAACCACTCCTTATGGTCGGCACAATTTACTCGCTCAGTTACCGCTGCAATAGTCTCTTTTGAGTTTCCTAAAACAGAGAGGTCAACCGATACGTTCTTGTTAAATTCCGAAGGATCTATATCGAAGTGTATTATTTTTGCCTGTTTTGCATAGGTATCAAGCACAGCTGTTACTCTATCATCAAAACGCATTCCAACTGCAATCAACAAATCGCACTCGTTTGTCATCACATTTGGTGCTACGTTTCCGTGCATACCAATCATTCCCATATTCAAAGGATGAGACGAGGGTATTGACGACAATCCCAATAGAGTTGTAGCTGTTGGTATCTCTGCCTTCTCCATCAACGCTAACACCTCTTTCTCTGCCCCTCCCAATGTAACTCCTTGTCCAACCAACATAAGAGGTCTCTTTGCCTCATTTATCATTGAAGCTGCACTCTCTATTGCTTGCTCATTAAGTTTTGGATATGGGTTATAACTACGTATATAGTTACATTTTTTATATTCAAATTCTGCCACCTCAGTTTGTGCATTCTTTGCAAAGTCAAGCATTACTGGACCGGGACGTCCAGTTGATGCTATATAGAATGCTCGTGCTACTGCCCACGCAACATCTTCTGCTCGTCTGATTTGATAGCTCCACTTTGTTATAGGAAGTGTTATACCCACAACGTCTGTCTCTTGAAAGGCATCTGTTCCTAACATTGATGATGGCATCTGTCCTGCTATCACAACCATCGGGGTACTATCCATCATTGCATCTGCAATTCCGGTAATTGTATTTGTTGCTCCGGGTCCCGAAGTTACTATTACAACTCCTGTTTTGCCTGATACTCTCGCATAACCTTGCGCAGCATGTGTTGCACCTTGTTCGTGACGAACCAATATATGTTTTAACTCCTCTTGATAATCATACATGCAATCAAATACTGGAGTTATTGCTCCTCCTGGGTATCCAAAAACTGTATCAACGCCCTCTGCAAGAAGACTTTTTATCAATATCTCAGAGCCTGTTAATTTCTCTTTTGCCATAATTGAATGGTAAAATTTTTAGTGTTTTACTGACAACAAAGATAATTAATTATTCTATAATACGAAATGCTCCTTTATCTGCAGAACTTACCATTGAGGCATACACCTTTAACGCTTTTGATATTACTCTATTACGTGTTTTGGGTGTAAATGCTTTATTACCACGTTTCAACTCCTCTTCTCTTCTCTGTGCAAGTTCTTGTTCGGATAGACGAACGTTTATTGTACGCTCAGGAATATTTATCTCTATTATATCTCCATCTTTTAATAGACCTATGTTTCCTCCAGATGCTGCCTCAGGCGACACGTGTCCGATTGAAAGGCCAGATGTTCCTCCTGAAAAACGTCCATCAGTAAGTAGAGCACACTCTTTTCCTAAGTGACGCGATTTTATATAAGATGTAGGATATAGCATCTCCTGCATTCCAGGACCACCTTTAGGCCCTTCGTGAGTAATTACCACAACATCCCCTGCTTGAACTTTATCGCCTAATATTCCTTCACAAGCATCCTCTTGTGATTCAAATACTTTTGCTGTTCCTGTAAAGCAGAATATACTTTCATCTACTCCTGCTGTTTTTACCACGCATCCATCTTGAGCAATATTTCCTTTTAGTACTGCCAATCCGCCATCTTTTACGTATGCATTATTAAAATCTCTGATACATCCCTTCTCTCTGTCAGTATCGAGTTCTTTATACATACTTGATTGCGAACCTAATTTCAAGTTAAATTTATTGCATGGTGCACTCTTCCACAACTCTGCTGCCTCCTCCGAGAAGTTCTTTCCGTCAAGAGCATAGTTATCAATTGCCTCTCCAAGAGTTAGTCCATCAACTCGTTTTACATTTGTATCAACCAATCCTTGTTGAGCCAATATACTCATTATTGAGATAATACCTCCGGCACGGTTTACATCTTGCATGTGGAAGTGTGAGTTTGGAGCAACTTTACATAACACCGGAGATTTACGTGATAAAGCATCTATATCGTCCATTGTAAATTCAACTCCTGCCTCTCCTGCTATTGCCAAAAGGTGCAACACTGTGTTTGTTGAACCTCCCATTGCAATATCAAGAGTCATTGCATTTAAGAATGCTTGACGTGTTGCTATTGAACGAGGTAGTACTGAATCATCGCCCTCTTCATAGTATTTACGACAATTCTCAACTATCTGTGCCGCAGCCTTAACAAATAGGTTTTCTCTATTTTTGTGTGTTGCAACTATTGTTCCATTTCCTGGCAATGCCATTCCTATTGCTTCGTTAAGACTGTTCATAGAGTTTGCTGTAAACATTCCTGAACATGAGCCACATGATGGACATGCAACTCTCTCAACCTCTGCTACTTGTTCGTTAGACACACTTGCATCAGCACCTTCAATCATCACATCAATCAAGTCTAATGCTCTTCCTCGAAGGTTTCCTGCCTCCATTGGACCTCCTGAAACAAATATTGTGGGGATATTCAAGCGCATCGCTGCCATTAACATACCCGGAGTAATCTTATCACAGTTACTGATACATACCATAGCATCAGCCTTGTGTGCATTAACCATATACTCAACGCTGTCTGCGATAAGGTCGCGAGAGGGCAATGAGTATAACATACCATCGTGTCCCATTGCAATTCCATCGTCAATGGCTATAGTATTAAATTCTGCTGCAAAACAGCCTAATTTCTCTATTTCAGCTTTTACTTTTTGTCCTATTTCATGTAGGTGCACATGACCTGGCACGAATTGGGTAAATGAATTTACTACAGCAATTATAGGTTTACCTATCTGCTCCTCTTTCATTCCATTGGCTCTCCAGAGAGCCCTTGCTCCCGCCATTCTTCTTCCCTCTGTACTTTGTGCACTACGTAATTTATTTGCCATATTCTTACTTTTTTGAGAGTAATACTATCTATCTTTAACTCTCTCCACCTGTTTCCTTATAATAAACTGCGAATTTACCTTCTTTTAATTATTAATGCAAATAAAAATTGATAAAAATTATAGTTTTTGTTATTTTTTATGATATAAATTGTTATAGAGATTAAGTTTAAGCAAACATTTTGTTAAACTATTTGAGTTTTTCCCTACTTTTTGATAGTCGCAACTGTGGCGTTTTGAGGGATATAATAAGATAGTGATTAGAAAGGATATCCTACAGCAAAGTGAAGTGCTGCATCGCGTTTGAAATTTTGGTACGAGATTACCCATTTGCTACGATCTGTAACTGCAGGATTATAGGCTTTCATTCCTAAGTCAAGACGAAGTATAAAGAAATCGAAATCGAGACGGAGTCCTAATCCATAAGCCAAAGCTAACTCCTTATAAAATTTATTTATCTTAAATGCTCCACCTGGCTGAGCATCATACTCTTTTATTGTCCAAATATTTCCTGCATCAATGAATGCTGCCAACTCCAATTTCCAAATTAACCTACTTCGGTATTCAACATTTAAATCCAATCTTACATCTCCACACTGATTCATAAAGTCTGATACCGGATCTTTTCTTTGATATGAACCAGGACCCAAACTACGCACCGACCAACCTCTAACGCTGTTTGCCCCTCCTGAGAAATATCTCTTTTCAAAGGGTAAAATTTCGGAGTTTCCGTATGGAACTGCGACTCCTGCCCCGACATGCAACGATAGTGAATTTTTTTCGTCAAAGATGAATGTGTAGGTATAATCCATATCACATTTGTAGTATTGTGCATACCTTATACCAAAGATTGAATATCCATCTTCGGGTCTTGTAGAGGATATTGCATTTGATATTCCATACAACAGGTTTCCTGCTATTTCGTTAACCATACGAAATGTGTATATGTTGGATGTTGGCTTTATTGAGCCGGGATTTAAATTAGATAGATAAATAGCGTATGCCATACGCATTATAAAGTGATCCTCATAGCTATATCTTAATAGAGGATTATCTACCGACAACTCATTTATATTATTTCTAAACTCCTCGGTTACTTTGGGCAGATATATATAGCTTACGTCTATAAGGTCCAATTTATGACGAAAGCGATTGCGGTTACTATACCAATTATATCCCCATCCTGCACCTGCTATTACCCTTACAAATTCGGGACGTCTCTGATAGTTTCCACTAAGTGTTAGTTCTGTTGTGGGACGGAGTTTCTGTCTTTGCTTGTTTTTTGCAAAAGGGAATATGAATTTTGGAAACGAAACTCCCATTTCAGCTCCAAGCTCAAGATAATTATTACTTATCAATCCACCGAGATCGCCTGATATATTCTCATAGGCAGCCCTAATCTTTGCCGAGAATGTTTGTGAACCTTTAAATATATTCCTATGTTGATAACTAACTCCTAATGCAAATCCAAAGTTTCCAGCAGAGTTTGTTCCCTCTACTTCAGTTGAAATGGTTTGTGTTTTTCCTTTGGTTAGAAGGATATAACAATCAAGCTTCATCTCACCATCCTCCTCTACAGGAGCAAACTGTATGTTTACATATTTGAATGCCCTTAACCGTCCGTAGGCACTCATTGTATTATCTACAATTTTCTGGCTATATTTTTCTCCCGGTTTTATAAAGCAGTTATTTATCAATACTTGCGGTCTTAAATAGTGCTTTTCTCCATAATATATAACATAGCCATCATGTTTAACCGTATCCAAGACATTATAGCGTTGATCAACATTCATAGGATTATAATCAGTGAAAAAATAGACATCCCTGATTGTATATGTTCTATGTTTCACAAACACTGTTCCTCCTCCATCGGGCTTTGCTATTGGATAGGGTAAAAGATTTAATTCAAGATCGACCAAATGATCGCCAACTGTAGTATCTGCTGTATATGTTATATACTCTTTGTTAAAGGAATAGTATCCTCTATTATTCAATGCTTTTGCAATACGTTCACGTTCAGAGTCCAACATATAATAGTCAAAACGTGCTCCTTTTTTTAAGACATTAAGAGAGGTATCTTTTCGCAAAGAGTATTTTGCGATTGTATCGTCGGGGATATTATAAGTTACATTGTTTATTCGGTACGGAGTATTGCTTTTTACTTTGTAGGTTACACTAATTTTCCTTTTCTTTATTACAGTATCTACATTTACCTCAGATTCGATATAGCCTTTGTTTTTCATGGCTTTTTGAATCTCTGTTCTACTTTTTTCTGTCAATGTTGAATCGTATATTACCGGTGGCGTTCCTATCTTTCGCATAAAACGATTCCATCGGTTATCCTTGGTACCCGACATATTATAAAAAGCAAGAGGTAAGCCTATTACTCCAAATGTTTTATGATTGGGATGTTGTCGTAAATATGGTTTTAGAGATTGAGGTTTTACACTATTGTTATCTACCTCAATTTTTACTCTATCTAAAAGGTATTCGCCTTGGGGTACATGCTTGGTAGGTTGGCATGATGTTGCCAACAATAATACTACTACTATAAATAGAGTAAGTTTTAATTTCATTCCGAAAGAAGTTCTCTCCAAATTTATGCGATACCCAAAAGTATGGCAAGCTTTAATACTTTATTATTTGCAAATTTAATAAACAATTTAAGAAGGGCAAAAGGTTGATGTGATAAATTATACTATAAATAACCGACTCCTCTTACCTTTTATGAATTGATTATTTACAAAAAAACAAGCCATCATTTATGAATGACGACTTGTTTTCTATTTCATTTTTAAAGTATTATTGTTGTTTTGCTTGACGTTTACGTTCTATCTCGTCTAATATAATTTTACGAATTCTCAAGTGATGAGGTGTTACCTCTAAGTACTCATCCTCTTTGATATACTCCAATGCCTCTTCAAGTGAGAACTCAACAGGAGGAATAATTCTTGCCTTGTC
>JAZONU010000007.1:0-3617 GCA_045654605.1 Candidatus Caccoplasma sp.
CATTTAATATCAGCGAAGACATCAACCCATTTACTGCATGGTGTATAATTGGCATTGGGGCTAAGATGTCGAGACTTTTTATTGGCTTCAGATATGAGTTTGCAATTACAACTCACAACAAACCCGGAACCTATTCGCTATACGAAGATGGCTATTTAAAATCGGAAGGAACTTTCTACGCAAAAAGGGGTATAAATTTATTGAGTTTTTCTTTAGGAGTTATTTTGTAAGTATTAACATTATGAGTAACTTTGCAACTCATTCGGAGCATTACCGAAATTGATATAAAAATTTGCAGAAATTATATTAACACATATCATATTTTATGGAAAGAGATAACAAAATCTTTGACATCATCAAGAGAGAGAGAGAGCGTCAAATGAAGGGTATCGAGCTTATTGCTTCAGAGAACTTCGTTAGCGAGCAAGTTATGGAGGCTATGGGTTCATGCCTTACTAACAAATACGCTGAGGGCTACCCAGGTAAAAGATACTATGGTGGTTGCGAAGTTGTAGATGAATCAGAACAACTTGCTATTGACAGAATTAAAGAACTTTACGGTGCAGAGTGGGCAAACGTTCAACCTCACTCAGGAGCTCAAGCAAACATGGCTGTATTTATGGCATGTATGAATCCTGGAGATAAATTCTTAGGATTAAACCTTTCACACGGTGGCCACCTTTCACACGGTTCTCCAGTAAACTTCTCAGGACTTGTATTCCAAGCTTTGGAGTATGGTGTTAAAGAGGATACAGGATACGTTGATTACGAAATGATGGAAGAGGTTGCTCTTCGCGAACGTCCAAAATTGCTTATTGGTGGTGCTTCGGCATACTCTCGTGAGTGGGATTATGCTCGTATGCGTGCAATTGCTGATAAAATTGGTGCTATATTCATGGTAGATATGGCTCACCCAGCAGGACTTATCGGTGCAGGTCTTTTGGAGAACCCTCTAAAATATGCTCACATCGTAACATCAACAACACACAAAACTCTTCGTGGACCTCGCGGAGGTATCATCTTGTTAGGAAAAGACTTTGATAACCCATGGGGTAAAACAACTCCTAAAGGCGAAATCCGCAAAATGTCTGCTTTGTTAGACTCTGCTGTATTCCCAGGAGTTCAAGGTGGTCCACTTGAGCATGTTATCGCAGCTAAAGCTGTTGCTTTTGGAGAGGCTCTTACTCCTTCATACAAAGAGTATCAAACTCAAGTTAAAAAGAATGCAGCTTGTATGGCTAACGCATTTATTGAGAAAGGTTACAAAATCATCTCTGGTGGTACAGACAACCACTGTATGTTGATCGACCTTCGCACTAAATTCCCTGAACTAACAGGTAAAGTAGCTGAAAAAGTTCTTGTTGCTGCAGATATTACAGTAAACAAAAACATGGTTCCATTCGATAGCCGTTCACCATTCCAAACTTCGGGTATCCGTGTAGGTACTCCAGCTATCACTACTCGTGGTGCTAAAGAGGATTTAATGGTTAAGATTGTTGACCTTATTGATACCGTTCTTGCTAATCCTGAAAACGAAGGGGTTATCAAAACTGTACGCGAAGAGGTTAACAAAACAATGAAAGATTACCCTCTTTTCGCATACTAACAGAAGAGATCAAGAATTAGAAAATCCGCACAAAAAAGGGTGCGGATTTTTTAACGTTATAAACAACCCTTGAATAAATTAAATTACTAACAAATTAAATAATTATGTTTACAAGTTTTAAAGGATTTGATCTTATTGACAAATACCAAAAAGCAAAAAAAGCAAAAGCCAAATCGCAGAAAAACAGCAACAAAAAACTCTACAAAATTTTATTTGTTGTTGCCGTTTCTCTTGTGTTGTGGTTCTTGCCTTCTGATAGCTTTGGTATAGAGAATTTAACAGCAATTGAGCAACGCGTTATCGCAATCTTTGCATTTGCAGTATTAATGTGGATATTGGAAGCTATTCCATCGTGGGCAACCTCGGTTTTAATTATTGTTCTGTTACTATTAACCTGCTCTGATGGAGGTTTGTCATTTTTCACGGAAAATGCAAATACAATAACAATTGAAGATGGAGAAAAAGATAAGGTTATAGGTAAAATTCTTGATTACAAGTCGATAATGGCTTGTTTTGCCGACCCAATCATTATGCTATTTATTGGTGGATTTGTATTGGCAATAGCTGCTACAAAGAGTGGTTTGGATTCGGTATTGCCAAAAGCATTACTTAAACGTTTTGGAACACAACCAAAATATGTTCTATTAGGATTTTTATTGGTAACAGGCATCTTCTCAATGTTCTTAAGCAACACTGCTACAGCGGCTATGATGCTTACTTTCCTTGCTCCTGTTTTGAAAGCTCTTCCTGCTGATGGTAAAGGAAAAATTGCATTGGCCATGTCTATACCCATTGCTGCAAACATTGGAGGTATGGGAACACCTATTGGTACTCCTCCAAATGCCATTGCTCTTAAATATTTGAATGACCCTGTAGGTTTAAATATGAATATAGGTTTTGGTGATTGGATGATGTTTATGTTACCATTTACCCTACTTCTACTATTTATAGGATGGTTCATTTTGGTTAAAATGTTCCCATTCAAAGCAAATAAAATTGAACTTGACATTAAGGGAGAGAACAAAAAAGATTGGCGTTCGAACCTTGTTAAGATTACATTTATCATAACTATCCTTTTGTGGATGACAGATAAACTTACTGGTTTAAATGCTAACGTTGTTGCTATGATTCCTGTTGGTGTTTTCTGTGCTACAGGTATTATTACTCGTAACGACTTGGCAGAGATTAACTGGAGTGTTCTTTGGATGGTTGCCGGAGGTTTTGCTCTTGGTGTGGCTCTAAACAGTAGCGGTTTGGCATTCCATTTGATTCACTCAATTCCATTCGATACATGGCCAGCTCTATTGGTTATCATTGGCTCTGGATTAATCTGCTACCTATTGTCAAACTTTATCTCAAATACTGCCACTGCAGCACTATTAGTTCCTATTTTAGCGGTGGTTGGAGCCGGAATGACCGACTCTCTTGCTCCATTGGGTGGTGTTAGCACACTATTGATAGGTATTGCAATTGCTGCTTCATTAGCTATGGTATTGCCAATTAGTACACCCCCAAATGCATTGGCTCACGCAACAGGAATGATTGAGCAAAAAGATATGGTAAAAACTGGTCTTATAATGGGTATTGTTGGTTTAATTATTGGCTACACAATGCTTATTGTACTTAAACCTCAACCTGTTAACTATGAAATTAAAGAGAAGCCTATTTCTACTGAGCTAACAAAAGATGCAAACTATGCATTCCCTGGAGATACACTTCTTCTTCCTTCAGAATATACTACATTTAAAATTGATACTATAGTTATTAAAGATTAATATAGCTAATATATAATTAGTCTTAACTAATAATTATGCAGACCCTGAAAGTCATAAAACTTTCAGGGTTTGTTTTTTATTTATATATAACTACTACTAAAGATTGCAGAGTATAGAGTAATCTCCAGTGTTTAGATAAAAAGCTTCTGGGATTCGCTTCATATAGCTACTCTATTTATGAGAATACAGCAGTGGTGATAGTTGTATTTTTTTACCTAAAAGGAATTAAAGAGGTA
>JAZONU010000008.1:0-3745 GCA_045654605.1 Candidatus Caccoplasma sp.
GCTGAACTTGCTGAGAAAGTAAAATAATTAAGCAATAGCATTAAACTACAAGAAGAGGTTGCTCCATAAGGAGTAGCCTCTTTCTCTTATAGGGGTATAATGAATACCTTTTGTATTATCCATAAAAACAATATGGGGTTGCAATGCAACCCCATATATTGTTTATTATTATGTTTATCAGTTGCTATTAATAACTAACAACTAAAAACTAACAACTCTTATTTAGTCGCTTTCTCCAAACGTTTCATCATAGCGAACATGAACAACGCTGATAGTAAGCATAGAACAATAAATACACTCCATACAATCCACAAAGGAATGTTGCCCCAAAGGAATCCACCAACCATAACTAACCAGTTACCGATAGCAGTAGCAACAAACCATCCTCCCATCATCATACCTTTTAGTTTTGGAGGAGCAACTTTCGATACAAATGAGATACCCATTGGTGAAAGTAATAACTCAGCAAATGTAAGAATTAGATATGTAAAGATAAGCCAGTTAGCTGAGCAGAAAGTTGGGTCTTCAATTGTAACCTTGGGCTCAATTTTAGCTGTGGCACTACTGTTAAGAGTTTTGAATGTTGAGTCGTAAGCTTTGTCAAAAACATTTTTATCTTTATCAGTTTTAAGAGTTCCGATATAAGCTAATTTCTCGTTCTCAATAAAGCGAGTGTTTATACTGTCTGAAGACAAGTATAATTTAGCAGCATATAATTTTGCATTATTGACAATCTTAATACTCTCTTCTCCCTCAACACTCTTTGTTGTGTCATTGGCAATAGCCGAAAGATTGGTTTGAGAAATATTATACACTTCATTAAAGATAGTTTCTCTATTTCCTTTAAGTTTTTTAATCTCTTCAGCTTTTTTCTCATTAATTTTTGCCAAAGCTGTGCTGTCATTAGCATAAACAACACATTGAGCAGCAAATGATTCAGCTTTAACCTTAGTAAGATATTCAGCTTGAACATCGGGAGTATTAAGGCCTTTTGAACCAAAAGCAAGAATAGCAAAACCTGCAGCAGCAACTAACATACCGTATGCAATTTTACGAGGGGCAGAAGGTTCTTTTCCCTTTTTAGCAAGAACTCCAAATATTGCCATTGAAACGGGAGTCAATGCAACTACATAGAATGGGTTAAATTGTTGGAAAATAGGAGCACTGATATTTTCACTACCAGATATATGGTTTGCATTATAAACAATGAAAGCCAAAGCCGCAGATCCTATAACACCTGAAATAAGTTTACCTTTTGCTTTTTTGCTTTGGAAAACAGAGAATGTAGCATATACAGCAACAATGATAGCCACCAAGTTCCAAACATTAAACGATAAGCTTTGAATACCCTCCGATATGGGGAAAGTAAATTCGTCAGCAAAGTATGTAAGAGCTAAACCGTTTTGGTGGAATGCCATCCAGAAGAAGATAACAACAGCAAACACTAAGCAAAGAGCAATTACGCGAGATTTAGTCTCTTGTGGAGTAAGATTATTCTCAACTTTTGTATCTCCAACTTTACGAACGCCACCTTCAACATGGCGGAAAGTAGGACGGAAAACATAGTAAATTGCAATTGATAATACCAACGCTGCACAAGCAACAGCAAATGAGAAGTGGTAAGCATCGTTCGATGAATAACCTAAATTAGTCATAGCCCACTCTTTAATCTCAACGGCAGCAGTAGGAGCAAACAAAGCACCAATATTGATAGCCATGTAGAAGATTGAGAAGGCAGCATCACGTTTATCTGCATATTTAGGATCATCATAAAGGTTACCAACCATAACCTGAAGGTTTCCTTTAAACAGACCGGTACCAAGACTTATAAGAATTAAGGCAGCTAACATTACAGCCATGGCAATAGTATCACCACCAAGAGGTAGAGAAAGAAGAAGGTATCCAAAGAACATGATTATAATACCTATTGTTACCATTTTACCAAATCCAAATTTATCGGCCATGATACCACCAACAAGAGGCATTAGATAAACCAATCCAAGGAAAGTACTATAAATAGCTCCTGCTGTACCTGGTTCTAAACCAAAATTTTCACGCAGGAACAACGCAAATACTGCCAACATGGTGTAGTAACCAAATCGTTCACCAGTGTTAGCAAGTGCAAGGGCAAAAAGCCCTTTGGGTTGATTGTTGAACATAATTAATTGAATTTAAAGTTAATATAAATTAGTTATTATTTTTTGTTTCAAAAGCTAAAGCATAAAGTTTCATCTGTTTCACCATCGAAGCTAAACCATTTGAACGAGTGGGAGATAAGTTCTCTTTCAAACCAATCTTATCAATAAAAAACAGCTCGCTTTCCAAAATCTCTTTTGGAGAGTGTCCCGATAAAGTATTAATAAGCATAGCCACAATACCCTTTACAATAAGTGCGTCGCTATCACCTTTAAATATAATATTGCCATCAACATAGTCAGCTTGTAGCCACACTCTGCTTTGGCAACCCTCAATAAGATTAGAGTCGTTTTTAAACTCCTCCTCTAATGGTTCAAGAGATGAAGCCATATCCATAATCAATGAATATCTATCCATCCAATCGTCAAACCCCTCAAACTCCTCAATAATCTCGTTTTGTATTTCGTTAATAGTCTTCATAATCTAAAACTCTATTCATTATAAATAACCGACATAACAGTTTGCCCCACAGCCTTCATCTTATCCTTGTCAATGTTTCTCATATCATCCTTCAAGGTATGCCAATAGGGGGGGAATCCTGTACCCGTATTTGGGTGGTAAGCGATAATATCCACACAAGGTATGCCATATAAATTTATATAGTAGTGATCATCTACAATAGCACCACCTTGCTTTTTGGGGAATGAACTACCATATCCTAATCTTTCAGCTTCATTCCAAATTTTACCAACAACTTCAGGGGCAAAATGCATAGATACCTGTTCGTAGGGGAATACGCTACCTTTACCACTAACCATATCGAGCAAGATGCCATACTCTGCTCTGTAAGCAAGAGTATGAGGATGTTTTGCCCAATATTGAGAACCTAAAGCCCAATCATGTTCTACCTTTTGAACCTCTTCATAGAAATATGGAGCACCATAATCTTCAGCATCAAAGAAGATAAAATCCACACCTACGTTTGTAGGTTGCATTCCAATTTGTCGGGCAATCTCCAAAAGAACCGCAACCGAAGCAGCACCATCGTCAGCACCGGTAACGGGCTTTCTGTGATTACTTTTGTCGGGATCATTATCAGCGTATGGACGACTATCCCAGTGAGCAAACAATAAAATTCTTCGTTCTTTTTCGGGAGCGAAGCTTCCTATAACATTGATAATATTAAGTGTGCTACCATCGTAGGCAGTAACCTTGCCACGTTGTAAAATAGTATCAGCACCAAAGCGGTAAAGCTCATTTGCTAAATATTTAGCACACTCTCCATGGGCTTTGGTGTTAGGAATTCTATACCCAAAATCTAACTGATTTTGAGTATAAAGATAAGCACTGTCCGCAATAAAATCGGGAGCTTTAATCCTCTCTGTTATAATGTTATCCTTAGTCTCAAAGCTCTTTGCCTCAACCGTTTTTTGGTTGCAGCAACACAAGCCCAAACATGCAATAACAAACAGAATATATATTTTGTTCATATTAAATCAATAAAAAATTAAAAATCTGCAATTTTTTTTACTTCGTCCAAAACTCGAAGGAAATTTTCGCCCCAAATCTTTTTAAGGTCGCCATCTCCATACCCCCTGCGAATAAGCTC
>JAZONU010000009.1:0-6775 GCA_045654605.1 Candidatus Caccoplasma sp.
ATAGTTAAGAGATGGTAATTTTATACATATAAATGTTGTATATATTGATAATATAGTTTTTTTTTTTACCTTTGTGTAAATTTAGTATAAATATGCATTTATTGGAGAATTGCACACTTTATGCAAATTATTTAACAGCACATAACTAACTTAAAATATTTATTTATGAACATCAAAAAATTGTACGCATCACTTATTGCTTTGGCTGTAGCAACAAGTTCTTTTGCGCAAACAACAGCACTGTGTGATATATCTTCGGATGTAAATGAGCCGTTGCCAGTGTTCCCTGTTCCTACAGAGACTCAATTAAAATGGCATGACATGGAGTTTTATGCTTTTATGCACTTCGGTATCAACACCTTTACAGGTAAAGAGTGGGGATATGGAGATGAGAGCATAAATACTTTTAACCCAACATCACCTCTTAATGTTGAACAATGGGTTTCTGAGATTAAAAACATTGGTTGTAAAGGTATTATCCTTACATGTAAACACCATGATGGTTTTTGTACATGGTTTACAAACACAACAAATCATACGACAAAAAACAATACTACTACCAATGGTCATGTGGATATTGTAAAAATGCTTTCGGAAGAGTGTGCAGAGCAAGGACTTAAATTTGGTGCATATATCTCTCCTTGGGATAGAAACCATGCAGAATATGGTCGTGCAGGATATGTTGAGGCATTCCATGAGCAAATCCGTGAAATTTGTACAAACTACGGAGAGATTTTTGAAATGTGGTTTGATGGTGCAAATGGTGGAGATGGATACTATGGTGGAGCAAGAGAGAGCAGAAGTATAGATGCTGCTACTTACTATGATTTCCCTAATGCATTCAAAATGATTAAAGAGCTTCAACCAAATTGTGCAATTTGGGGCTGGGATCAAGACTGCCACTGGATTGGAAATGAGGAAGGCTGGGCTGGAGAAACCTCTTGGAGTTTATATGATAACGGTTATAACGGTGATGGTAGCGGTAATGAATATGGCGAGGAAAACGGCTGGCGTTGGCTACCAGGTGAGGCTGATGCAAAGAATGGTCCAGGTTGGTTCTGGACATTCACAGATAGCCAACTTAAATCGGCTCAAGAGTTATTTACTATTTATATGCACACCGTAGGTCGTAATGCTAACTTAATTCTTAACTTCCCTCCTAACAAAACAGGAAGTTTTTCAACACAGACAGTTAACATTATGCACCAATTCAAAACTCTTTTAGATAACGCTTTCGGTACTGACCTTGCATTAAACAAAACTGCTACTGCATCGGCAGAGAGAAGCAGTTCAGTAACAGGGAAATTTGCCGCTTCGAATGTAACTGATAATAATCCTGAAACATATTGGGCTCTTGAGGATGGAGAAAAAACAGGAACAATTGATATTGATCTTGGTTCTTCAAAACAAGTCAAATATGTTCGTTTGGGTGAATATATCCGTAAAGGACAACGTGTAAAAGGTTTTGAAATTTACACATGGAACGGTTCAAGTTGGGTAAAACAATCAACTACTGAAGAGACAACAACTATAGGACATAAGAGAATTGTAACGCTATCATCTCCTATCTCTACTCAAAAGGTTAGAGTTAAAATTACAGATAGCAAGGAGTGTCCTCTAATCAGCAGAATTTCTATTTATTAATAACGAAACAACATAACGAATATGAAAAAGTTTAATTATTATATAGTTGCCTTATTGTTAGGCATGTTTGCATTGAATGCAAACGCACAAGTGGTGTTGTCTTCGTTTGAGGACGCCAACAACAAAGAATTTACCTTTGTTGATACATGGGAAGAATCTCCATTCAACGATGGAAGATGTTCAAATACGCCAATGATTATTGACAACCCATATTTAGATGATATGAACTCTTCAGAAAAGGTTTTACACGTTATAAGACCTTACTATGCAGGAGATAGAAATGGTGTTGAAATTGAATTGGAACGCCCCTTCAATTTAACAACACAAACTCAATACATACACATTTTCATACACAAACCAGTTGCAAGTAGAATACTTTTGAGAGGTAAAAATACTGGCTCAGAAGTTATGCAATTTGAGAAACTTTCTCAATCTGAATCTCGTGCAAATGCGTGGAGTGATGCGGTATTTGCAATCAAAGGTAGTAATTTAGAAATTGACCGTTTAGTACTATATCCTGATTGCGAAAGTGCTTTGGGTAGAATTAACGGAGATTTAGATATTTATATTGATGACATTGTAATCAGTAACTCTCCTGATCCTCGTTCAGTAACTGATTATTGTAAAGTTGGTGGCACACTTGCAACAAATCGATATATTTCTTCGGTTACAACTGTAGGTGCTTCAATGAATATTAATGCCGAGTTTACAAAAAAACCATCAAGTGTTTACACTAAATATACTGAGAAAGCTATTGTTGCTGAAGCAGGTGCTCCGTTTACTCTTAAATTCACACAAAAATCTTCTGGAAGAAATCCTCAAGCTTGGACAGCTGATGTTTATGTTGACTTTAATGCTGATAAAGAGTTTGTATCGGAAGGCGAATATATTGGAAGAATTGTAGGTGTTAAAAATGGTAGTCTTTTTGATTTCTCAACAGAGATAACAATCCCTGAAGAAACAAATGTATCGACATGTGCCATAAGAATTAAAATGAACAACACAGCAAATGCTCCTGCAGAACCTGAATTTGCAAGTTGTGATGACGTTACAAATGGAATGGTTTTGAATATTCCTATGGAAATTTCGAAATATGTTGAACGTCCTATCATAACTATTTCAGGAACAGATGGTCAAAGCGGTTGGGGAGCAATTCGCTTCAAGAATATGGAAGGTAGCGAAATCAAAGTTGCCAATGGTGCAAATGTTACTGCTCTTGCAACTCCTAATGACGGATACACATTTGACGGATGGTACAGCAAAGAGACCGGTGGTATTTTGAGCGAAAGTGCAGAGTTTACATTCTCTGCAGAATTCAGTATTGGTTTGATTGCTAAATTTAAAGAGATAGTATTCTGCGAACCAACAGGAACAACTCCTGACGCATGGTTCTCTTCAATAAGTATTACTCCTCAAAATGGAACTTCTTTAGACTATTTCGCAAATGCTGAGACGCCATCAGGTAACTTCTATCGTTACAGCATTTTGGGTGGTGTTAATACTAAACGTCAAACATCTTTCACCATTTCAGCTGTTAAAGCAACAGAAGCTAACTATACAAATAAAAATATTGCAATATGGGCAGACTGGAACAATAACCACTCATTTGAATCGAGCGAATTTATTGGAGCAGTTGAGAATAGTGAAAATATCTCAATTGATGTTCCACAAACAGCTGTTTCAGGTAATGTTTATGTAAGAATGATGGTTAGTGATAATGCTATTACTGCTGATGGTGCATGTAACGAAGTTGGTGCTGGTATTGTTTATGACTTAATGATTACTGTTGCACCAAATGACAATGAACGATTCTCACTTTCTGCTTCACCAAGTATTGCTGGGGCTGCAACATTTACTCTATCTCCCGAACCTGATGCTGATGGCAAATATGCTGCTGGTACTAACATAGATATTACATGTGTTCCTGCATCGGGATACCAATTTGTACAATGGTATAAAGATGGTATTCCTTATGGTGCAACAATGACATCGAACAACCCATTACCTGTAACTGGTATTAATCAGGACCTCGAATTAACCATGAAAATGGAACCTAAATTCCCGGAATACTGCGAGGGTACTGCACCAAATAACAGTGATGGCGACCACTATGGTATTCACAGCGGATACGTTATGGTAAACTCGGTTCTTGCCTTTAATTTTACAAAGGGAACAACTTCGATAACTGACTTGTCTGAAACATGTATTGCCGAGGTTTGTCCTGGAGATACAATAAAGATTTTTGTCTCTGGTCCTGGATTCCATACACAATGGGGTGATGGTATTGCATACATCGACTGGAATATGGACGGAACATGGAGTACAGGTAGCGATGAAACTTATGTCATGTACAAAAACCCAGGATATGAAATCATTGAGAAACAAACAGACATTATTGTTCCTCAAGATGTGAAAGCCGGTTGCTTTGGTATTAGATTATGCTCAGGCGAGGGAGAAGCTCACAATTCATTAGGTGGAGGTCCTTGTCAAGCAAGAAAGCGCGGTACTTTGTTTACTTTCAGAGTGAACTCTACTGAATTACCTGTTGCTGCTCCAAAACTAAACATCACTAAAAGTACCGGTTGTTCTGTAATAATAAGAGATGGTTATGGTAATGAGTTAGCAAATAAAGAGGTTATTGAAGCCGGTGCAACATACAGCATATCTGTAGTATTAGAGGATGAGTATGTATTAGATTATGTATCTGTAAATGGAGTAAATATTAATCTGTCACAAAACAACAATATTTACACAGGAACTTTTGTTTCGGATAATAGTGGAGCAAAAGTGGTTGTTGCTACAAACGAAATGGCATATTGCGAACCAACAGAAACTCTACGAAGAACAGATAGACCAGCTCACGCAGGAAACGATAACCGATATCTAACATCTGTTACATTAAGTGGCTCTACATATCCTGGTTCTTCATCAATAAGTGTTAGTGGATTGTCTAATGATCCTCACAGACCTATTTATGAAAACCACACAGATCAAGTTCTAAACTGCTACGCAGGAGATGTTCTTAATCCTGCTCTAACATTTAACGGATCATGGATGCACAAATATGTATATGTGGATTGGAATAGAAATTATGTATTTGATGTTGGTTCAAGTGGTAATTGGGATGAACTTGTATCATTCAACTATATAAGTGGCAAAACAAGCTCGGGTGCCACAGGTTCAAATGAAGGTACAAGTGCTTTAGGCTCTATTACTATTCCTTCTGACGCTGGTGGTTTATATCGCATTCGCTATAAATTAGATTGGGATAACACCGACCCTTGCGGTTGCTTCGAAGAGAACAATAATATATTGGATAATGGTGGAGGTATTGTTGATTTTATGTTGAATGTTTACAATCCATCAACATCTATAGAAGATTCAGAGGCTTCAAATGTAACAGTTTATGGGACTGACAATAAAATAGTTGTTACCGGTATTGAAAATGGTGTTGCATATGTTTATGCTCCTGATTCAGGTAAACTTATTCACAATGCAACTATAATAGGAACAACTGCTATTGAAATTGAAAAAGGTATTTATATAACAAAAGTTGTTGAAGATAATTTTTCGACCGTAAAGAAAGTTATTGTAAAATAGATCTATTATAAGATTACTTTATATGGAGGGGAATTTGATTATTCTCCTCCATTTTTATATATTTGGAAATAAATATTTAATGATATGAAAAGAGGTGTAGTTTTATTGTTTAGCATTTTGTTTTCGGCTATTATGAGTGCTGAAAACTTGTCATACTCTCCTACCCCTGAAAACTTAGAAAGGAGAAAAGAGTTTGCCGATTCTAAATTTGGCATTTTCATTCACTGGGGCATTTACAGTATGATGGGAGATGGCGAATGGGTTATGACAAACCAAAATATTAAGCACAAAAATTATTCTCAACTTGCAGCTGGGTTCTTCCCATCTAAATTCGATGCAAAAGAGTGGATTGAAATAATTAAAGCATCAGGGGCAAGATATTTGTGCTTTACATCAAGACATCACGATGGATTCTCTATGTTTCATTCGGCACATACCGACTACAATATCGTTGATGCCACTCCTTTTAAAAGAGATATACTAAAAGAGCTTGCTGATGAATGTGCGAAACAAGATATTAAACTTCACCTATACTACTCACACATCGATTGGGGTCGTGATGATTTTCCTGTGGGAGGTACAGGTCAAAATAGCGGACGAGACAAGAGTAAAGAAAATTGGAACAGCTACTACTCTTTTATGAATAATCAACTATCTGAACTGCTAACAAACTATGGTGAAATTGGTGCTATTTGGTTTGACGGGGTTTGGGATAAACCCAATTTTGAGTGGCAATTAGAGGAACAATATAGGCTTATTCACTCAATTCAACCTCAATGTTTAATAGCAAATAACCACCACAAAGAGATTAGAGAGGGCGAAGATTTTCAGATTTTTGAACGTGATTTGCCAGGACAAAATACAGCAGGGTATTCCGAAGGACAAGAGGTAAGCAAACTTCCTTTGGAATCGTGCCAAACCATGAACAGAACCTGGGGATACAATATTGTTGATGACGATTATAAATCAACTAAAGAGATTATTCATTTTCTTATCCGCAATGTAGGTATGGGTGCAAATCTACTACTTAATGTAGGACCAGGTCCTGATGGTAAATTCCCCGAAGAGGCGGCTATAAGACTTAAAGAGATTGGAGAGTGGTTAGGGAAATATGGAGAGAGTATTTATGGAACAACTGCGGGTATAATTCCACCACAAGATTGGGGTGTTACTGCAATGAAAGATAATATAATGTATGTTCATATCCTAAACTTAAATAGCAACTCTTTACATTTACCAATTAAAGACTATAAGGTTAAAAATGCGATTTCTCTAATTAATAAAAAAGCTATTAAAGTAAAGCAAGATAAAGATGGTATAACTCTATACTTTGATGAAATTCCTACTGATATTGACCATATAGTTAAGGTGGAGTTGAGGGATTGATTATGTAGTATTTATGCACTGTCAAAGTAATTATTTACATAGATTATCGTATCAAATAATATATATTATATGAAAAGATTACATTTGATACTATTAGGTATTATTGTTTGTTTATATATCTATTGCAAAGAGAAGTCTCCAAATG
>JAZONU010000010.1:0-11772 GCA_045654605.1 Candidatus Caccoplasma sp.
TTTAAAGATAAAGAGTATAAATAGTTTACTCCCTCTCTTAGAAATAGCAATTCTCTATTCTTGTAGTTAAATTCTATGTGGGAGTTTATGATATCTGTTTTGAAATTATCAATAATCTCTTGGTTTGATATAATATCAAAATCTTTACCATTAACCACACTCTTTTTTACTATATCGCTTCGGTTTAATCCAAAGGATGAGAGTTGAACAACATTGCTACCATTCAGTATCATCAATCCCTTTTCAGATAAAAATACAATATCATTGTCGGTGCTTACAACAGCTTTTGTTGATAATGCAATATCTCGACTTACGGGGTGTAGCGATTTATATAAAACGTCATCATCTCCTTGCTGTAATGCCCAAATTCCATCAGAAGTAAAAATATATAGAGGGAAGTCGCCATACCTGCCTTGTGATAGCTCGGTAGTAACTGCTGCAAAGTTTAGTATTTTACCATTAGAGATAGAATAACTTAACTCTTGTGGAAAATAGAATGGATTTTCGTTGTTCGACACTTTTAATAAGTTAGGAAAGTTGTCATAGTCTGATACCTTTGCGGTAGGAATTTTGCCACTAAACTCCTCAAAACTTATATATCTGTAATCATCATTTATAAAATATGCCATATTCTCAACCTTTGAGCCTGTAAGTGGAAGTAATTTGTAAAGTTTACGCCCGTCGGTGTAATTTAGCCAAATCTCCATTTGCGAAGCTCTACTATCGGGGTATGAGATAAAAGGTGTTAAAAATCCCTCTTTGGGTATAGCCGAATTATATTCAACGTATTTATCACCTGTTCCGCTTTTTACGGTAACTTTTATATGACAGCTACTTAAATCTTTAAAACTCGATTTCGATTCGTATCCATTAAACTTTGATAAAGGAGCAACAAATGTTGTAATATCAAAAGGTTTTGGCAAACATCTACGAATATTGCCTATATGAAGGCGTGAGTTATATAAAAATGAGATATCTCCTGTGAAATTATAATGCGAAGAGTTATCAATATGCAGAATTTCTTGGGATGTAAGTCCCTCTAATGTAAAAGAGGGGTTGATAGGTTTGGCATTATCAATATCCTCTCTTAGTTCCGACAACTTATATGAGGCAACTTTATAAAACAGAGTCTCATTTAACAAATTCTCCTTAATCTCTTTATCAGATAATGTGGGGAATTCTAAATCTACATAATATGTAGAATAGGAGTCATTACCCTTTTCGTAATGCTCATTTTTATACAACACATCATAGCCGTTTTCAGAACCAATAAATAGTGGTTTTGAGATAAAAATATCTATACTGCTTATAATATTGTCCCAATCACTCGAAGGTAAATTTAGCGTATCGAAATAAAGCGGATAACCTTTAAAAGAGATATTTGGATTAACTACACTACCTTTCTTCTTATCGTCATTGTAAGATATAATGGCTGTTGTCTTATAAAGATCTCTAATGTTGTTTTCGGGCATCATAAGAATAGGAGATGAAGGTTTTATATACGAACCATCAAAAAGTCGTATAGCATACCTTACCCAAACAGGAGAGCTAAAAGTATTATTCCTATTGTTGATGTCATTTATCTCGGTTATAATTTCGTTGTAAAATTTATTTGCTATATAGATATAATTGAGCTCTTTCTCAATATTTTCCATAGAGTAGGGAAGCTCATAAATTTTAGCATTGCTATGAGAATCTATTATCGGAACCTGAAATTTGAACTGTAATAGGGGCATATTTATCTCACCCATAAGAGAGTAAGAGTTCTCGTTAAATATCATATATTGAAATCCATTTCCGCATACAGCCATAAGAATGTTCCCCATTGATTTAAAAGAGGTTACATTCTCAATTTTTGCAATAATCTTATTAACTGAGATCCATTTACCATTTTCAAATGAAGCTTCCCAGAATATATTATAGCCATCGTACGATATTAAATGAGAATAGTCATCATTGCAGTGAACAAATTTGCAAATAAAGTTTTTGTCATCACTCTCAAAAATTTTTTCAGGCATACCACAAACATGCCAAATACCATTATTGCTACGCATATTAACAATATCGCAACACTCTCCGTCATTACAAACATCGGCAGGCTTTGAATTTGAAATTCCCAATAGCTCAACCTCCTTAAAGAAATTTTCCATATCAAATAAAATTAGAATTATGGGCAAAAATAGAGTAATAGAATTCTGCTTAAGTGGTAAAAATATCAATAATGAGGAGGAAACATATATAATTATACCACCACACGAATAAAGAGATAGAGTTTATTTGCATCATAAAAGTCGATAAAACAAGATAGTTATGAAAAAGCAAAAAAAGATTGATTTTAGGCACTTTAACAATGTTACGTTATTGCCGAGAAAGAGAGAAAAAGAGAGAGCTAACTTTAAAGATATTAATTTTGTAGAGGATAAAGATTCTTTGCAAATGGCATACAGAGCATGGGCTGAATTGCAGACGCATCGAGAGAATCGTATCCGCAACCGCAACTACACCTTTGGTCGTCAGTGGAACGATCCCATAACCCTCTCTGATGGACGCACAATTACCGAAGAGCAATACCTAAAAGAGCAGGGGAAAGTGCCACTGAAAAATAACCTTATCAGGCAGTTAGTAAAAAACATAGTGGGACAGTTTCGTTCTATGAAGACGCAACCCGTGTGTATTGCACGCGACCGTAAAGAGCAATCATTAGGCGAGGTGTTGAGTAACACAATAGAGTATGTACATCAGCATAACAGAGTATGGGAGTTAGACGGACGTACCCTTGAGGAATTTGTAATATCGGGGAGTTGTGCGCATAAAATAATTTACGAAACACGTAACGGAAAAACTGATGTGTGGATAGATGAAGTAATTCCCTCGCGACTATTCTTTAATCAGATGAACGATATTCGACATACCGACTGTAATCTTATAGGAGAGTTACACGATATGCCAATTGCCGATTTAATATCGCGTTATGCAAAAGGTAATCGAAAAAGAGCAGTGGCACTTCGTCAAATTTATAGTGATGTTCGCGACTATCGGTTTGAACAACGCTATCGCACTCTATCTACTGACCCCACCGATAATATTGATTTCTATACTCCAACCGATAACAATATGTGTAGAGTCATAGAGATGTGGCACAATGAGAGTAGGGAGAGATTGCGATGTCACGACACTTTAGACGGAACAATATACAAAGCCGAAATAACATCGTTCGAAAAAATAGAAGAGGAGAATGCTCGTCGTATAAAGGAGGCTGAGTCACAAGGAATAAGCAAAGAACAAGTACCGCTAATAAACACTGAGTGGTTTATTGATAAAGTGTGGTATTATCGTCATCTCTCACCTCTTGGGCATCTCCTTGAAGAGGGCGAAACACCATATTGGCATGGATCTCATCCATACATTATAAAACTCTATCCTCTTATGGATGGTGAAGTACACTCATTGGTAGAAGATGTAATTGACCAACAGCGTTATATAAACAGAATGATAACTATGCTTGACTTCATAATGGGATCAAGTGCAAAAGGAGTATTGTTGTTCCCCGAAGACCAAATACCTGAAGGAATGACAATAGATGAGTTGGCAGAGGAGTGGACTCGCTATA
This sequence comes from Candidatus Caccoplasma sp., assembly GCA_045654605.1. Lineage (GTDB taxonomy): Bacteria > Bacteroidota > Bacteroidia > Bacteroidales > G3-4614 > Caccoplasma_A. Next base: position 3,611 of record JAZONU010000010.1, read on the forward strand.
ATGGAATAATAATGTATCGCCCACGTCCGGGATCTCCATCACCTCAACAAGTATCAATTAATGCAACCAATGTGGGAGCATACGATATGCTATCAATGCAGATGCGAATGTTTGATAATATATCAGGAGTACACGGGGCAATACAAGGAAAGTCGGCTCCATCAGGAACACCATACGCGTTGTACGTACAGCAGATGCAAAACTCTTCACTCAATTTAGTTGATTTGTTTGAAAGTTTCAAGTGTTTCAGAGTTGATAGAGATACAAAACTCTTAAAGACAATACAGCAATTTTACGACATGGAGCGTTACAAAAAAATAGTTGGCGAAGATAGTTTAGGAGTATTAGAACAAGTAAGTGAAGAGGAGGTAAAAGATGTTGAGTTAGATATAACAATAACTGAGTCGGTATCATCGCCCGTATATCGCATAGCATCAAACGAGTTTTTGTTGGATCTCTTTAAAATGGGACAAATTGATTTGAAGATGTTACTTGAAAATGGCTCCTTCCCCTTTGCCGATAAACTGTTGCAGAGCATTAAGTAGTTAAATATTATATGTTAATTAGGAATTAGGTTTTTTTTGTGATACCTATTTTTTTATAAAAATATTCTTCTGTAAATCAGTTGTTTACCCCCCCCCATATAAAGCTATTGTTTTTTTGAAATAATTTTCATACTTTTAGAGCAAAATAACCTAATAATGTCCTTGTTATGAAAAAAGTATTACTATTTGTATTAATGTTGGTAGTGGCATTATTTACTACCCAACAAATGTTGGCACAAGAAGCAAACTCAGAAAAATTGACTCTTGTATCTGCTGAGACTAATCTTGATGTTTATCCGGGTTGTCCTCTTGTAAATGCGATAGATGCTAATTATAATACTCAATTTGAAACGATTAGTGTACAAAAGCCGGGGACAACAGTAACTGTAACCTTACCAGAGGAGGTTTCTTTGGATAAGGTTAAACTCTATTTAGGTGTTGCGGGATATTGGCCTAAAAAAATGAAAATTCAAGTTTCAATCGATAAGGAGACTTGGACTGATATTGAAGGTTCTGAGGTAGTTGTTGCAAGTGTTATTGATGAAACTAATCTTAATAATGTCCTTACATTTGATGCTATAGGTTACACTGCTAAATATGTGCGAATGTACATTATAGAAGAAGGTATGTCGTGGATAGTTTTGCGCGAATTTGAGGTGTACAAATCGTTGATAGTAGATGAAAGAACAATATCTGTATCGGTAAATAACTCTGAAATGGGTAGTGCATATATCGGAGAAGCAGGTGTAACGGAAGTTGAGAATGAAACAGAACCCCTTAGACTTGTAGCTGTTCCTGCTGAAGGATATATGTTTGTAAATTGGACAGTAAATGGAGAGGTGGCAAGTACCGAAGCTTCATACGTTGACTCTTCGGAAGGAGATAAAGAGTATGTTGCCAATTTCTCAGTAATGGTCCCATACAATATCAGTGTATCAGAGAACGATCCAACATTGGGTAATGCATTCATAGGCTATGTAGATATTAATGAGGTAACAGGTAAGACAGAACCTGTACTAATAAGGTCTCAGGCATATAGCAATTGCAGGTTTTTGAATTGGACCCTTAACGGAGAGGTGGTAAGTACCGAACCCGATTTCTTGTGTACAATCCGCGGAACTCACCATTATGTTGCAAACTTTGAGAAGATACCAACAATAGATGTAACAATAATACCAAATGACTCAATAATGGGGTCTGCATATATTGTTGACTCGGAAGGATTTTACGATGGAGCTAAATTGGTAATTGGAGCGACTCCAAATGACGGATATGAATTTGTAAACTGGACAGTAAACGGAGAAGAGATTAGTGTAAATCCAAGATATTCAACAACTATAACATCTACAGTAGAGTATGTTGCAAATTTTCAGGTTGCTCTTGAACAGTTGGAACTTACTGCAGCAAAAGCAACTTTCCCCTCTTATGGAAGTATTACAACAAATAGTATAATTGATGGATCATATAATACTGATTATCTCTCTGATATAGTTCAAAGTACAGGATCAACAATTGAGGTGACTTTAGCACGAGAAACCTTAATCGGAAAGGTTAATATGTATTTTGGACTGAACAATCGTCCTCATATAGCAATGATTCAGGTATCAACCGATAATAAGCATTGGAAAGATGTTGAGGGTACCAAATTCAAAGGAGATGATGCTATATATCAAAGTGTATCTCCAACTTACAGATATGTAATCACTAAACATATATCGCAACCTGTTGTAGCAAAATATGTAAGGATGTATGTTGTAACTCCACAACTAACTCATAACTTGCAAATGAAAGAGTTTGAGGTGTATGAAACTCATATAGATGTTGCCCCAAGAACAATTTCTGTATCAACAAACAATACTGCAATGGGATCTGTATATATTAACACCGAAGGAGTAACTTCTGTTGCAAACAACACAGATCCGCTTGTATTAGTGGCAACACCCACGAACCCTTCATATAAGTTTTTGAATTGGACACTTAACGGAGAGGTGGTGTCAACCGACTCTCACTTTTATGATGTTACAAATGGAGATAAAGAATATGTTGCAAACTTTGCTGTTTCTGAAATATTTGATGTAACAGTATCATCGGCAAATATTAAGCAAGGATATGCAACTGCAACTCAAACAGGTGCTGTATATGAGGGAGAGGAGATTTTATTTACAGCTATACCCGGTGGTGGATGTAAATTCGTGAATTGGACACGAAATGGAAAGGTGGTATCTACAGCCAATCCATACGAGGTTGCAATAACAGAGAATATTGATATGGTTGCCAACTTTACTTCAACATATTCAAAACTTACCAATGTTCCAACAATCTATATCAATACTGAAGGTGGTGTTGGTGTAACAAGTAAAGATGATTATGTTAATGCTTATGTTACAGTACGTGGAGCAGAAAATGCAGAAGACAATATTACAGAAGTTTTAACAGAGATAAAAGGACGAGGTAACTCAACGTGGGGAATGGCTAAAAAACCATATCGCTTGAAATTTGATGAAAAGATAAACTTCCTTGGTAACGATGCAAAAGAGAAAAACTGGGTATTGTTAGCAAACTATGCCGATAAAACACTTATGCGTAATGCTCTTGCGTTTGAGACTGCACGCAATATGTTTGAGTTTGGTTTCACTCCATCTGTAACATTTGTTGATGTTGTGCTTAATGGAGAGAATATAGGAAGTTATATGCTAACCGATCAAGTAGAGGTTAAGGAAAAACGCGTACCGGTAACTGAGCAAGATGAAACAACAACCTCTGCTGATCCCGAAATCACAGGAGGATATTTGATAGAGGTTGACGGATTTGCCGATAGCGAAATCTCTTGGTTCCAAACAGACAAAGGTATGAAGGTAACAATCAAATATCCCAAAGATGACGAGATAAACTCTGACCAAGCATCATATATAGCCAACTATACCCAACAAATGGAGAATGCCTTGTTTAGTGCAAGTTACACTGATGCCGAGACAGGTTGGAGAAAATACATTGATGAAGCCTCAATGGTTGATTGGTACATTGCTTGTGAGTTGTTCGGAAACTCTGACGCATGGTGGAGTACCTATATGTATAAAGAGAGAGATGATGTATTCAAGTTCGGACCTCTATGGGATTTTGATATAGCATTTAATAACGATGACCGTTTGGGTGATGCAACTCAAAAACTAATGCGTACATATGCTCATGATCCAAAAACATGGATTGCACGTTGGTGGCAAGACGCAAGTTTCCAGGCAAACGTAAAAGCACGTTGGGAAGAGGTGCGAAAGGCAGGGCTTAAGGAGTTTATGATAAACTACATTAATTCAACCGAAGAGTATCTTGACGCTTCTCAAGAAAATAACTTTAATGTATGGGAAATTCTAAACACAAAAGTATATCGCGAACTTGAAGCACGTGGTTCCTATGCGGCAGAGGTTGAATTTTTAAAGAATTATGTAATCAGTCGCATCAATTACCTTGACAGTGAATTTGGTATATCGCAACTTATCTTTTCTGTATCGGCAATGGCGTCAGATGAAGAAAAGGGTATGGTAGAGATTTCTGCAAATGAAGTAGAAGAGGGAGGTAGTGTAACCCTTACCGCTACAGCCAAACCGGGATATAGATTTGTGAATTGGACGCTTAACGGAATGAATATTTCAATCAATAATATTTGTACTGTGCCTGTTACTGCAAATTCAGAATTTATTGCCAACTTTGTAGGAGAAGAATCAGCAATATTGGGAGCTTCGTTGGAAGGTAAAGCATTTGGTATTCCTGCTGATCAACTTGGATTTAATTCTCAAACACCATTTACCCTTACATTTTGGATATATTTTGATGAATTCAATCATGATGACCATGGTACTCAACTTATAAACATCCGCTCCCCACAAGATTATTACCCTGCAAGTGATTGGGGCTATATGTGGACTACAATAACAACAGAGGGATATCAAGATGAAGATGGGAAAAAGTATGAAGAGGGGAATTTGACTCTTTCATATCGCTCATATTATGGAGGCGGACCAACACCGGCGAAAGCACCATCGTATGTTAAGTTCTCTCCACAAAAATGGTATCATGTGGCAATGGTATGTGATTACACCAATGAAAGAATATTCAATATGTATATAAATGGGGAATTAGTAGCCTCAACAATTGCTGAAATGCAATACTCTTGGAAATCATCTAATGTTATAATGGTTGGAGGTCCTGCATATTTTCGTGCTGCAATAGATGGAACAATTGATGAAGTTCGTCTGTATAAAAAAGTTCTCTCTAAAGAAGAGGTCAAAGAGGCGATGCAACATGTAAATACAGTTGCTGATGAAACACTTATCGGTTATTGGGATTTTGAGAGTGGACCTGACGAAAACAATAATTTATTAAGTATAGGCTCAAATAAAGAGTTAATAGCTCGTATGTATGATGTGCAAACGATAACAGTGGGAACGAATGAATATGCAGTTAAACCATTTGTGTTTACAAATGGATATATGGGAGAGGAATACGAACGATATGTAACGGCAACCTCTGCCGATATCAATAAAGGAACAGCCGAAGTATCTTCAAATGTGGTATATTCAGGAGAAGATGTAATACTTACTGCAACCCCCGCCGAAGGTTATGAATTTGTAAATTGGACGGTAAATGGTCAGGTTGTATCTACTGATGCTCTATATCAGCCAACCATTACAGACCACACCAATTTTGTGGCAAACTTTGAGGTGGCGTCAGGTATAGAATCAGTAGAAAGATCAACACAAATAAAGGTAGCAGTGTTGGATGATGAAGTAAAACTTTACGGTACAACACAAGGAGAGGTAATAGCCATATATTCTGCTAATGGAATGCTATTTGCCAATGCAATAGGAGAGGATGGAGTAACAACTATAAATACTTCGGCAACAGGTCTTTTAATAATAAAGGTTGGCGAGAAACTATTTAAAGTGGTGAAGTAGTTGTGGAGTGTAAAATACAACCGATGATAATGGATAAGGAGGCATACAAGCCTCCTTATCATTTTTTCTGAAACCTAATAACTAACACTAAAAACTAACAACTACCCCGAAGGCATTTTAAAGTAACGAAGTTAGGATTAACTAAATGTTAATCCGTGCTTTAAAATGGGGAGCACAGTGCTCTGTGCGACGGAGGAAGCGTAGCCGATAACTAACAACTGCCATCCCCTTGTTATTTCAAATAATTTCGCATAAATTTGTACGCTGATAAATGTGTGCAAAAAAAACATCAAACAAAATAACTATTATGAAAAAACTATTACAAGTTGTTTTAATGTCAGTAATGGCATTATTTACATGCCAAACACTATTGGCTCAGGAGGGTGAGGGAATAAAGGTGTCAGCTCAATCGGCAGAGGTGAGTGTGCAAGGTTATATGGATTATACCTCTGATAAAATTGTTGATGGATTATATTCAACAAAATTTGAGTCGTTGAACGGACAGGAAGTTGGAACTACTGCAACTGTAACTTTGGCAGAAGAGACACAATTGGATAATATTAAATTGTATTTTGGAAACAACCTTTACTACTATTGCCCCAACAAAATAAAGTTGCAAGTATCTACCGATAAGCAAACATGGACTGATGTTGCAGGCTCGGAAATTAATGTAATTACAACAGCTGAATATGATACTTCATCAGGATTGAATGTTGTTACAATCAATGCGGCAGGTTACTCTGCAAAGTATGTGAGAATGGTGCTTCTTGAAACAGGAAATTCTTGGCTTGTGATATATGAGTTTGAAGTTTATAAATCTCCAAAAGTTGAAGCAAGAACAATCAGCGTATCTGTTAATGACTCAGCAATGGGTAGTGCATATATAGGAACAGAAGGAACATCAGAGGTTGCAGATGAAACAGGACCGGTAACAATTGTTGCTGTACCTAAAGATGGATATAAATTTATAAATTGGACAGTTGCAGGTCAAGAGATAAGCGCCAACGCTTCATATACCGATTTGACAGTCGGAGATAAAGAGTTTGTAGCAAACTTCCGCGAGTTGGCTTCGTTTAATGTTAGCGTATCATCAAGCAACGAAGAGTTTGGAACAGCAACTGCATCAGAAACAGGTGAGGTGTTAGAAGATACAGAGGTGATATTTACTGCAACACCAACAGCCGACAATAAATTTGTAAATTGGACGGTAGGGGGCGTAATAGTATCATTAGAAAATCCCTATGTGGCAACAATTACAAGTAATATGGATATTGTAGCAAACTTTACCGATAAATATCCACAAATAACAACAGTTCCAACAATCTACATCAATACCGAAAATGGTGTTCCTGTAGTAAGCAAAGATGACTATGTTAATGCCTATGTAACTGTTCGCGGAGCAGCCGAAGAGGATAATATCACAGAGGTATTAACCGAGATAAAAGGACGTGGAAACTCAACATGGGGAATGGCAAAGAAACCATATCGTTTGAAATTCGATGAAAAAATCAAATTCTTAGGTAACGAAGCAAAAGAGAAAAACTGGGTATTGTTAGCTAACTATGCCGACAAAACTCTTATGCGTAACGCCCTTGCGTTTGAAACAGCACGTAACATGTTTGAGTTCGGTTTCACTCCATCTGTAAAATTTGTAGATGTAGTATTGAATGGCGAATTTTTGGGAAGTTATATGGTAACCGACCAAGTAGAGGTTAAGAAAAAACGTGTACCTGTAACCGAACAAGACGAAACAACATCGATAAACGATCCCGAAATCACTGGAGGATATTTGATAGAGGTTGACGGATTTGCTGATAGCGAAATATCATGGTTCCAAACAAACAAGGGAATGAAGGTAACAATCAAATATCCCAAAGATGATGAGATAAACTCTGACCAAAGCTACTATATCAAAAACTATACCCAACAAATGGAGAATGCACTATTCAGTTCTTCATTTACAAGTGAAGAGACAGGTTGGAGAAAATACATCGATGAAGCCTCAATGGTAGATTGGTACATAGCATGTGAGTTGTTCGGAAACTCTGACGCATGGTGGAGTACCTATATGTATAAAGAGCGTAACGATGTATTTAAATTCGGACCACTTTGGGACTTCGATATAGCATTTAACAACGATAATCGTTTAGGAGATGCAACTAACAAGTTGATGCGAACATACGCACACGACCCCAAAACATGGATAGCAAAATGGTGTCAAGATGCAGGCTTTATGGCAAATGTAAAAGCACGTTGGGCAGAGGTGCGTAAAGATGGAGTTAAAGAGTTTATGATAAACTTCATTGACCTAACTGAAGAGTATTTGCACGAGTCTCAAACGAAAAACTTCCAACGTTGGAATATTTTGAATACAGTTGTATATAACGAACTTGCAGCACGTGGCTCATACGAGGCAGAGGTTGATTTCTTGAGACAATATGTAGGTAACCGTATATCATTCCTTGATAACCAATTCTCGTTACCACAAATGTTCGATGTAACAGCATCAGCATCAAACTCAGCAATGGGTAGTGTAGCAAGCAACTTCCTACACGCATTTGCAAACGACCAAGTAATACTAACTGCTACTGCAAAAGAGGGATACGAGTTTGTAAACTGGACAGTAAATGGAGAAGAGGTTTCAATTGAGAACCCATATACTGCAACA
>JAZONU010000011.1:0-1497 GCA_045654605.1 Candidatus Caccoplasma sp.
TGCATTAATTCTACGCGATATAATAATTCAAGAGTTTGCAAAAAGCACACAATAATAGATAATGAGAAATTAATCATCAATCTATTTGGCTTTTAGCTATATTTGGTATATCTTCGCAATTAGAATTAAAAACAAATATGAGGGGAGAGAACACAAGAAAAAAACTAATTGAGGTAGCACGTCAACTCTTTATAAAATCGGGAGTTGAGGCAACAACTATGAACGATATAGCCGTTGCTGCAGGTAAAGTACGTCGAACATTATATACGCACTTTAAGAGCAAAGAAGATATATATTGGGCTGTGGTTGAAACCGAAATTATGCAATTGATTGAACGATTAAAGTCAATTGTAAATCAAGATTTACCCCCCGAAGAAAAACTTGCCTATTATATATTTCACAGGCTCGAACTCATAAAAGAGATAGTACTCCGTAATGGAACATTACGCACAGAATTTTTTAGAGACGTATGGAGTTTGGAGCATGCGTGGAAAGATATAGGTCAACAAGAGATATCACTCCTACGCTCAATTTTGCAAGAAGGAGTAGATAGTGGGTCATTTGAAGTAGAAAATATCAGGGCAACAGCCATACTAATACACTATGCATTAAGAGGATTTGACGCACCATACATTCGAAATCACTTTCAAAGAATGTCGCCCGGAAGAGAAGAGATAAGGGCAGCAGCAATAGCATTGATATTAAATGCAGTAAGAGCAAAAGGAAAAGTCCCTGAAAAATATATATATCCCGATAATCACTAATACAATAAAATATGAAACTATTAGAAGGAAAAGTTGCTATAATAACAGGAGCAGCAAGAGGAATTGGAAAAGCAGTTGCATTAAAATTTGCCCAAGAGGGAGCGAACATTGCATTTACTGACCTCAAATATGATGAGAATATGCAAAAAACCGAAGAGGAGATTGCCGCTTTGGGTGTTAAAGTTAAAGGATATGCATCAAATGCAGCAAACTTTGCTGATACACATAGTGTAGTAGAAGCAATAATGGCTGACTTTGGAAGAATTGATATTCTTGTAAACAATGCAGGTATCACTCGCGATACTCTTATGTTAAGAATGACAGAAGAGCAATGGGATATGGTTTTGAACATCAACTTAAAATCAGCATTCAACTTCATACATGCAGTTTCTCCAATAATGATGAAACAACGCACAGGAAGTATCATTAACATGTCATCAGTTGTTGGTGTAAGTGGAAATGCAGGACAATGTAACTACTCAGCATCAAAAGCAGGAATGATTGGTTTGGCAAAATCAATCGCAAAAGAGATGGGGCCTCGTGGAGTAAGAGCAAACTGTGTAGCTCCAGGCTTTATCATTACTGAGATGACAGCAGTATTGCCCGACGATGTAAAAGAGGCATGGGCAAAACAAATCCCAATGCGTCGTGGCGGAACACCCGAAGATGTGGCAAACGTATGTACATTCCTTGCATCTGACCTATCGTCATACGTATCAGGACAAGTAATCCA
>JAZONU010000012.1:0-6710 GCA_045654605.1 Candidatus Caccoplasma sp.
CGCCAAACTTGCTCCTGCTAAAAGTGCTGTTTCCGCTTGTGGTAATCGAGATTGCAAGACAATATTTTCAACTATTTTATTCTCGACCTCTCCTCCTGTAAGCACATTAAAAACATCAGAAAAAGAGATTGCTACCGAACCCCAAAAAAGGTTGGCAACAAAGAGAGAAAAAGTCAGTAGAGATAATATGTATAAAATCCTTCTACTCATCAGCCATTCTTTTATAATATCTGGTTGTATCGGTTTCAGAGAACATTTCTGGATGTGCAACAATCATCAAATCGCGTAATACGTAGTGAGGATACAGAGGCATCTCCTCATAAAAAGGAACTTTAAGAGAATTTACTGCCCACACCGCTTTATTGCGATAGGGCCCAAAATATTCGTATGGAGCATACTTTTTGACTAACGATTTCAATGTCTCATCCTCTTCTCCTGCATATTTTATAAACCATAAATCGGCTTCTACACCACGAGCAAACACCTCTTCAAACGATAACGATATTGATCCCTTATCTTTATTCTCTTTCCAAAGATAATCAATTCCTGCATCGCGATATAATTGAGCCATATAGCTATCTCCTCCAGGCTGATACCAAACTCCTCCCGTTTTAAGTTCACAAAACAGTGTTGGTTTTTTAGATGCCTTTCGTCCCAATTCCGCCAAACTTTTATACTCATTCTTTGTTCTCGAAAATAGAGTATCAGCCTTCTCCTCTTTATCAAAAAGCATAGCCATAAACTTTAACCACTCTGTTCTTCCCAAAGGAGTACTCTCCATATAGTCTGCCATCTCAATAACGGGTACTCCAAGTTTAGAGACTTTATCTTCTCCTCTATCTTCATACGCCGAAATGATTACTACCTCAGGCGATATTGAAATTATTTTTTCAACATCAGGGAAACTGGAACTGCCTAAATCGGCAACCTCTCCTTCTGATACACGTCTCTTTAAATCGGAATCCGCATTATATAAAACATCACATACTCCCATTACTGCATCTGATGCTCCCAGTTCCTTTATCATTCCATAATGTAAAGATTCATAAGCAATAGCCCTTTGTACAGGCGTACGAATAATAGATCCTTTGGGTAAATCTTGTGGCAAATCCACATCTTTCGGGACCAAGATATATCGTTGTAATAATTTGAGGGTATCCCAAGGATTGCGAATTTCAACTATCTTATAATTCTCATACTCTGCAACAGCATAGCCTCGTGCGTAGTCATTAGACGGTGGTATAGTAAGATACTCTTCCTCTTTACCAGAGCAAGCAAGTAATAGGAATATTGGTAATATGTATATAAATATATAAACTCTTTTCATACTACTCTTTATCGTTTTTGTATAGCACTCCCTGATACGATCCTCTCTGTTGCATACTCTTTATGAGTTTTGCGGTGAATTCGTAATTTTTAAGCCCCCAGCATGGAGCAATCAAATACTCAGGAGGACATTGCGAAACAAAGCGATCCAAAGCAATATCTGGACGTAATCTTTCGATAAAATCGGATACTAACATTAAATACTCCTCAACATCGAAAAGATGCACAATATCAGGATTATCTTTATACTCCTTTGCCAATTGTGTAGCTCGGATTATTTGTAATTGATGTAGTTTTAATGACTTGATAGGAAGTTTTGAGACCTCCTCTGCCGAACTTAGCATTGAATCTCTATCCTCTTCGGGCAGTCCAAGGATAAGATGCAATCCGCAATCCAAACCATATTTACTTGTACGTTCAACTGTTGCTACTGTATCTTGCCATGTATGACAGCGATTTACTCTCTCCAATACTGCATTATTACAACTTTCGGCTCCATACTCTATAAATATGAATTTACTCTTTGATACCTCATGCAAATACTCTAAAACTGCATCTGGCATGCAATCGGGACGTGTTGCAATTATAAGTCCCTCCACATCGGGTATTGATAAAGCCTCATTATATCGAGAAATTACAACATCTATATCTGCATAACTATTTGTATATGATTGAAAGTATGCCAAATATCTCATTTCGGGATATTTCCGAGAAAAGAACCATTTGCCCTCCTCTATTTGATTTGTTATTGAGCTGTATTGATCGCAATAACCTGGGGTAAACGAAGAATTGTTACAATAGATACATCCTCCTCTTCCCTTACTACCATCACGATTTGGACATGTAAAACCTGCATTCACCGATATTTTTTGAACTTTAAAATCGGGGAATTTAGCTTTTAAATATTCGCTAAAATCATAAAAAGGAATATCTGTAGCCATTGTAATAATATTTATAGTCGCGAGGTTTTAGAAAGTAGATAACTATCCAAAAGAACCATTGCTGCCATTGCTTCAACAACGGGAACAGCACGAGGTAACACACAGGGGTCATGACGTCCCTTTGCTGTAACAACAGTTTCATTGCCATTTATATCAACAGTACGAATCTCTTGCAAAAGGGTTGCCACCGGCTTGAATGCTACTCTAAAATATATATCCTCCCCATTTGAGATTCCACCTTGAATACCTCCCGAATTATTGGTTAATGTTGTAATTTTTCCGTTATTATTTACGAAGATATCGTTCATTTCCGAACCTCTCTTCCCAACTCCTTCAAAGCCCATTCCGTACTCAAAACCTTTTACGGCATTAATACTCAACATTGCTCCACCTAACTTTGCATGGAGTTTATTAAACACAGGCTCTCCCCAACCTACTGGCACTCCACTTGCAACGCATGTAATCACTCCACCAATGGTGTCGCCTGAGTTTTTCACCTCCTCGATTAGTCGCGACATTTTTTGAGCTACCTCTACATCAGGGCATCTCACATCGTTACTCTCAATAAGAGAGAAATCATATTTCTTATAATCTCTATCTAACTCTATATCTCCAACTTGAGAAGTATATGCCGTAATTGTTACTCCCAACTCTTTTAATGCTAATTTAGCAAAAGCTCCAGCAACAACACGAGCAATGGTTTCGCGAGCAGAAGAACGACCTCCCCCACGATAATCTCTTACACCATAGTGTTGCGAATAGGTATAGTCTGCATGTGAAGGGCGATATATGTTTCTAAGGTTTTCATAATCACCACTCCTCTGATTAGTATTATATACTGCGAAACCTATGGGTGTTCCGGTTGTAACTCCTTCAAAAACCCCAGACAATATTTCAACCTTATCACTCTCCTTACGCTGAGTAACAATAGATGATTGCCCTGGCTTGCGACGATTCAGCTCACTCTGTATAAAATCCATATCAACGGCTATCCCCGCAGGTATTCCATCAATAACCCCACCTATAGCAACTCCATGCGACTCTCCAAAAGAGGTAAGTGTAAATAAAGTTCCGAACTTATTCATTTAAATTATCATTATATAATTGTGCGAAGATAATAAAAATTTATCTATCTTTGAATTTAGAAATAACGAGAAATATTTTTACACCATGAAAAAAAGTTTTGTTTTTATGGCAGATGGCTTTGAAGAGATTGAAGCCCTCGCTGTGGTTGATATGTTAAGACGTGCAGCTATGCCCGTTAGTATGGTTTCTATATCAGACGAGTTTGATGTTGAGGGTGCTCACGGCGTAACCATAGTAGCTGATGAGATAATTACTGAAGCAGATTTCTCTGATGCAGAATGGCTGATACTCCCCGGAGGAATGCCTGGCTCTGCTAATCTTGCAGCATGCGTACCCCTTGTAAATCTTTTGAAAGCTCATAACGATGCTAACGGTAAAATTGCCGCTATATGTGCAGCACCTATGGTATTGGGAGAAAATGGTATTTTAGAAGGGAAAAACGCCACTTGTTACCCTGGATTTGAGGATCATTTGAAAGGAGCTAACTATACCGCTGCTCAAGTTGAACGCGATGGCAATATTGTAACAGGAAATGGCCCTGCTCAAGCCATTATGTTTGCTGCCGCAATTATAGAAAAGAGCCTTGGAGAGGCTACTGCCCAACGTATCCTTGAGGGTATGATGAGAAAATAATATTCAAATGGCAGGCAAAAATAAATTTTATGTTGTTTGGCAAGGTATCAGCCCAGGAATATACTCTTCTTGGGAAGATTGCTTATCGCAAGTAAAGGGGGTACAAGGAGCTAAATATAAAAGTTTTGAAACTAAAGAGGAAGCAGAGATAGCCTTTTCCGAAGGGGCTCCTTCATATACTCCTAAAACTAAAATTGAGCAACAGACCAAATCATTACCTGCAGATATAAAAAGTGCCATAGCCGTTGATGCTTCATGTATGGGAAACCCAGGCAAAATGGAGTATCAAGGCGTTTGGGCTGCTGACAGAGGATTAATATTCCGAGTTGGTCCATTTGAAGACGGAACAAACAACATAGGAGAATTCCTCGCCATTGTTCACGCCCTTGCATGGCAAGAAAAAAATGGGGTAAATTATACCATATACTCGGACAGCCGAAATGCTATGATGTGGGTCGCCAACAAGAAATGTAAGACAAAATTGGAGAGGACTGGACGCAACGATGAAATTTTCAATCTCATTGAACGTGCCGAGCTTTGGCTAAATACCCACTCGTTCAGAACAAAGATAGTTAAGTGGGAAACGAAAATATGGGGAGAAATACCTGCTGATTTTGGAAGAAAATAGAAAAAAATGATAATAGGGTTTGATGGGAAAAGAGCTGTTTCCAATTTTACAGGACTTGGCAATTACAGCAGATTTGTTATTGGGGCTTTAAATGAAAAGTTTCAAGATAAATTATATAAAATTTTTGCTCCTAAACCTAAAAGCAATCAAGAGTTTAAATCTCTTTTAAAAGGGAATACATCTGAGTATTATCCTCAAAAAGGTATTGCAAAATCCATACCATCGCTTTGGCGTTCAAAATTGATACTAAAAGACTTAAGGAGAGAAAAAGTAGATATTTTCCATGGATTGAGCGGAGAGCTTCCTTTCGGAATATCCAAAACAGATATTAAAAGTGTTGTAACAATTCACGATCTTATTTTTAGACACTATCCACAATACTACAAAGCCATTGACAGAACCATATACGATTACAAATTCCGCAGAGCTTGCAAAGAGGCAGATAAAATAATTGCTGTAAGCGACTGCACTAAACGCGATATTATCTCATATTACGGAATTCCTGAAGAGAAAATTGTAACCGTTTACCAAGGCTGTCATCCCAACTTCAAAAGAGAAGCAAATCTCGAATTAATCGAAAAAATTCGCAATATCTATAACCTTCCCAAACGCTATATCGCATGCGTAGGAACAGTTGAGGAACGAAAAAACCTTTTATTAGTAGCAAAGGCAATGAGATATCTCCCAGAAGAGATACACTTGATTGCCGTAGGACGTAAAACACCATATGCAAAAGAGGTTGAAGAGTTTTGTTCTAAAAACGGATTATCAGACAGGGTGAGAATTATAGAGGGTGTACCCTTCAACTATTTACCATCAATTTATCACGCAGCCGAGTTATTTACATACACTTCTCGTTTCGAAGGATTTGGAATTCCAATAGTTGAGGCAATAAGTGCAGGATTAACTGGCGTTGCAGCAACAGGTTCGTGCCTTGAAGAGGCAGGAGGTGAGGGTATTATATATGTAAATCCCGACTCTATTGAGGAGTGTGCCTCAGCACTTAACAAATTACTTACAGATAAAGAATACAAAGAATCCCTCATTACAAAGGGCAAAGAACATATCAAAAAATTCTCACCCGACACCATTGCCGAGGAGATAATGAAAGTTTACAAAGAGATTTAGGATTCCCTATTTTTCGGTTAATATTTTTAAATATAACTGCACATAAGCATCAGCACAAGCATCCCATGAAAACTTAGATGCCCACGCTTTTACATCTGTGGCAGAGCAGTTGCTTTGCCAATGTGCGAGACCCTTTTCAAGAGCTTCAGCCATAGCCTTTGGTTCTAACTCTGCCCAATAATAAGCTAATTTTCCACCTACTTCAGGAAGAGATGTTAAAGTAGATAGAAATACAGGCTTCCCAAAGTGCATTGCCTCAATAGGTGGCAGCCCAAATCCCTCACAAAGAGAAGGGAACAAAAATACTTTACACCTTTTATATAGAGTTGCTTTAAGACTATCTGATACATGTTGCATAGCAACAACATTATTAAGACCAAGATTCTTTATAACACTTTGCAAATACTCTCCGTACGCAGAAGACCAATTACCAACCATAACCAATCTCTCAGACGGCAGATACTGCATCATTCTAATAAGTAATTCAGGATTTTTCTTTGGCTGAAGGCTCGAAAGATGTAACAAAAAACCATCATCAAAAGAGAGCATTTCATCGCATTTATAATTTTTAGATATATCTGCCACGCCATTATAAATTACACTTGAAGGCACTCTATTATTAGGATACACTCGCATTACATCCGCCTCTACAAATTGCGAAATATATACGATTTCATCGTAAGAATTAATTCTTTTCCCAATCTTCTTCTTATACTTAATCAGTTTCGCACCTTGTTTCTCATACATAAAATTCACATCGTGCAGAGTAAGCAGACTCTTCTTTGCCCCAAGCATAAAACGAACAAAAGCGAATTGATGTACTGCATGAAATAGAGAGCATCCTCTATATAGGTAACGATAAAAATATCTATTAAATTTATTTACAGCAATATAGTCAACTTCGTCGCCAAAACAGTTAATCATATTTTTAGGAAGCAAGAAAACAAGTCTTATCCCTTTTTTAGCAA
>JAZONU010000013.1:0-2308 GCA_045654605.1 Candidatus Caccoplasma sp.
AGTAAGGCTGATATTCTTGTTTATGGTATGGGGGAAAAACCAATTGTAGCTATTGCAAAAGAATTACTTAATGGTAAAAATATTTCTGAGCTTAAAGATATTCCTCAAACCGCTGTTCTTTGCGATATTAACTCTGCAAAAAATGACGACAAAAACATTACATTACACTCATTTGAGGCATGTTTGAAAGATAAACGTAAAGATGCTGAGAACTTTAAAATTATTGACGAGGAGAGTAATCGTGTAACAGATATTACTCTATGGCAAAAATATAATGGGTATGTCGTTAAGGTTAATCCTCCTTTTGAACCAATGACTGAGGATGAAATTGATGCTTCGTTTGATTTACCTTACACTCGACTTCCTCATCCTAAATATGTAGGTAAAAGTTTATCAGCATACGAAATGATTAAATTTTCGGTAAATCTTCATAGAGGTTGTTTTGGTGGTTGTGCTTTTTGTGCTATTGCCGCTCATCAAGGCAAACATATAACATCTCGTTCAGAACGTTCTATTTTAGAAGAGGTTAAAAAACTTACCCTTATGCCTGACTTTAAAGGATACTTATCAGACTTGGGTGGCCCTTCGGCTAATATGTATAAAATGGGAGGAAAGAATAAAGAGATGTGCAAAAAGTGTAAACGCCCATCGTGCCTTCATCCCAAAATGTGCAAGAACTTAAAGTGCGACCATTCTCATCTTCTAAACCTATACAAACAAGTTGATGCCATAAAGGGTATTAAAAAGAGTTTTATTGGCAGTGGTATTAGATACGATATGCTTATGCATCGTTACGATGATGAGAATATGAATATTGCTGCAAGCAAATACACCGAAGAGATTATTAGCAAACATGTTTCAGGTCGTTTAAAAGTTGCTCCTGAACATACATCAGATAGAGTTCTCAATATTATGAGAAAACCATCTTTTGCTATGTTTGGAGAATTCAGAAAGGTTTTTGATAAGACAAACCAAAAATATGGTCTTAACCAACAACTTATTCCTTATTTTATATCGAGCCACCCTGGTTGTTCTCTTGTTGATATGGCAGAACTTGCTGTTATTACAAAAAGTCTTGATTTTAAGCTTGAACAGGTACAAGATTTTACCCCTACTCCAATGACTCTTTCTACTGAAATATTTTATACCGGTATTAATCCATATACAGGAGAGGAGGTTTATACAGCGAAGAATAAAAATGATAAACTTGCTCAAAGAGAATTTTTCTTCTGGTATAAACCGGAAAATAAAAGTAATATAAGAGCTACTCTTAAACGTATTGGTAGAGAGGATTTGGCAGACAAATTACTTGGAGCGAAACCAAATAAACCTAAAGGAAGAAGATAGGTGTCGCAACAGCTAACAACTCTTATAAAGTTCTAATATCTTTGAAACTTTGTCAGATGTCGAGAGGTTATAGTCTATCCAATTTATCTTAAAACCACGACGTTCCATACCTCTAAACCAAGTCATTTGACGTTTAGCAAATTGGTGTATGGCTATCTCCAATCCTGAAACCATCTCGTTGTAGCTTGTTTTACCTATAACATATTCGGTAAGGAATTTATACTCTAATCCATAATATATTAAATCATCAGGGTTAATTCCTTCATTCAATAGTGCCTCCACTTCGGCTACCATGCCTTGTTCTAATCTTTCGTACAATCTTTTTGTTATATTCTCGCGACGAGTTTCTCTATCAATATCAATAGCTACTAATAGTGTATCAAGAGGTTTATCTTCTAACTCTGGCTGTGGTAATGTTTTGTAATATTCTGCTATCTCTATTGCTCTTATTGCTCGTTTACAACTATCAACATCAGTGGTGTTATGTAATGTCTTATATTGAGATAGGATTTTCGTAAGTTCTTCTAATGATTTATTAGCGAGGGATAATCGCAACTCTTTATTCTCTGGAACTTCGGGCATAGCATATCCCTTTAATACGGTTTCAACATATAACCCCGTTCCTCCACATATTATCGGCAATTTACCTCTTGACTGTATATCGTTAAGTGCAGTTGTAAAATCTCTTTTATATTGATAGAGATTATATTTATATCCTGGTTCGCAAATATCGATAAGGTGATATGGTATCGGTGTTTTATCGTAGTTATACTCACTTAAATCTTTTCCTGTTCCTAAATCCATACGTCGATACACTTGACGTGAGTCGGCAGAGATTATTTCTCCTCCTGTTTCGTATGCCAATCTTACAGATAAAGATGTTTTTCCCGATGCTGTTACTCCTATTATACTTATCGTATCTGCCATTATGTTATAGGTCTTTTATTCTGCTAATATCTAA
>JAZONU010000014.1:0-13510 GCA_045654605.1 Candidatus Caccoplasma sp.
AGATAAATTTGCATCTGGTTAATTTTTTTTAAAATGAGGGTGGTATTTATAATCCCATAGATAAAGAAAAGAACACAATTTCTCAAAATAATTACAATGAAAAAGTTATTATTAGTGGCAATTGCCATTGCAACTTACGCAGGAAGCGTATTTGCACAAACAGTACCTTCGCATGATAAATATGTAAAGATGGGTAGTACTATACCATGGTACACTGCTTACAACAACTGGCAACCCGGAACACCATTGTTTAATGGTGATAGTGAAGCTGCAGCAAACGATCAGTTTTTTATCTCTCGTGTAAAACCACGTAAACGTTTTACATTTACTCAAACACAGGTAAAAGAGTATCTTAACCCTGAACGTAAATTGTTGTGGTGGTGTCCAATCAATGAGTCAGGATGGAATGCCTTGCCATCATACTTCTTTAATGGAGAGGCATATTCAATGTGGAACTACACTGACACATACGGAAACTGGACTGCACCATTGATTCAAGTACCTGCAGCATTTCTTGATGTATGTCACAAGAATGGAGTCCGTTCAGGATGTGTTGCTTCAGTACCGTTCGGAGCAGGACCTACACCAAACGATGGTGGACACGGATCAAACATCAATGCTCTTGTAACAGGAGGATGGCAGAAACTACTTAAATATCTTCGTTACTATGGAGTTGACGGAATTGGATTTAACTCGGAGTTCTCGTGGGGCTCATTAAATCCAACAGGTTTCAAAAACATGATGGGAGATTGTTATGCAAATGCAGAGGCATACGGAGTGCCATTTAACAATGCGTGGTATTCATTTACAGGAAATAGTGGATATTATGGCGATTTTAGTGTATTAAACAGTAATTGTGTTGAGTGGTTTCATTATAATGGTAAAAAAGTATCAGACGCATATTTCTTGAACTATAACTGGGGTTCATCACAACTTGCTACATCACAAGAAACAGCACAAGGTGTTGGACGTTCAGGATTTGATGTATATGGAGGTATGGACTTCCAAGGACGTTCTGCGGCATCGTGGGTGGCACTACAAGATTACCAAATTTCATTTGGTATTTGGGGAGCTCACAATACAAATATGATGTTTATTAATCAAGGAGAGAATGGATCATCACCCGTTCAAAAACAATTGACATACCAAAAAATTAGTGAGAATGTATTTACAGGAGCGTCATACAACCCTGTAAACACTCCACAAATTACAAACCTATTGTGTCACACCTCAAAATCAACAGAGTTCCACGGATTTTCAAGTTTCATAACTGCTCGCAGTACATTGATGCCACAATACGGAAATGGAACATTGGCTGACGACCCATTTGTAACATACTTCAATATGGGTAACGGACAATTCTGGAAAGAGAATGGTGAAACTACTTATGATGGAGTATGGTACAATATCGGAATGCAAGATTACCTTCCTACATGGCGTTGGTGGTGGACTAAAAATTTCATGGGTAAAAATGCTTCTGATGCAACAACCGATATGGAGGCTCTATTCAACTGGGAGGACTCTTGGTTTGGTGGAACATCTCTTGAGATTAAAGGTGAAACTGACCAAGCATATTTGCAACTGTTTAAAACTAAATATGCAACAAATAGCACAGGCGACTATTTGACAATTCGTTACAAAGTACTTTCAGGAACAGGTAAAGTATCTTGGGCATGTTCAAAAGAGTCAGCACCTAAAGATGAAGTATCTGCATCAATTGCAAATATCACTTCAAGTACAGAAATTGGTAAATGGGTTGAGAAACAAATCCAAATCACAAGTGGACGTAATGGTATTAAACTACAAAGCGATGTTGTATGTTTGTTAGGATTGAAATTTGAGAATACATCATCTGATTTCAAAGTGCTTATAGGAGAGATTGCACTAACAAGAGGAAAACCAGGAGTTATTGCAGCACCATCTGCACCAAAAATCTTGTCATCGCAAGTACTTTCATATAACTATAAAGGAGCCGACGTAAAAGTTGTTTTTGATATGACAGATAACGATACAAAAGCAGCAGGACGTAAAAATTACGAGTCAATTTATAATAGCGATGTTAATACTTGGTTCTACAAAATATATGTACGTCAAGCAGGAGGTGAACCTAAACTTTGTACTTCAACTACATCATGGGCATCATATGTTGTTGCAGCTCCATACGATGCTGAGTTAGGAGGTAAAATTCAAGTAGGAGTAAGTGCGGTAAGTTTAGACGGACGTAATGAGTCAGATATTACATGGGGACAAGAGATATCTTTGCCTGCACCTATAGTTATTGAAGGAACTGAGATTGACAAACCTGTTATCAAACCAAATGAAGAGTTCTCTGTTAAATTCAAAGACCCTAACCATCCAACAGCAAATTGGACAATAATCAACTCTGCAACAGGTGAGACAATTAAAACTGTTAATAATGCTTTAGGAGTAACAACATCACTTCCTGAAGTGGGAATGTATGATGTTAAAATTACATCAGGATCAACAGAGGCTTACACTCGTGGATTAATTCAAATATCACCCGAGAGTACAGGAACAATGCCTAAAATTGAAACTTTAACTGCAGACAAAGTATCTGCATCAACTGATGAGAAAATAAACTTATCATACGTATCTGAACGTTTAGGCGAAGGAAAAGTATCTCGCAGTGTTAAAGTTGACGATCCATATATGATGCGTTTCCCTACATTAAAAGCAACAGCACCATACACCTATATGATGTGGTTCAAAGCAGAGTCAATCTCTCACGATACACAAGGAACAAACCTAATAAGCAAAACATCATTCACAGACGTATGGCCTCACGATAACTGGGGAGACTTCTGGGTACAAATCAGACCCGAATATGGCAGTCATGCAGAGAACGAAATCTCATTCAATGTATATGGTTGGACAGCACACGACAATCCAAATACAGATATGATGTCAACAGGATATAGTGTAAATCTTGATCAATGGACTCACGTTGCTATCACGTTAGAAACAGACAATACTGAAAAAATGTATTTCAATGGACGTTTGGTTGCTTCAACCAAAGACTACAATGTTAGCAATAACGGACAAAGAATGAACGGAGATGTATATGTTGGAGGTAGTGGTGTTTACAAATCAGGATTTAATGGTTGGATTGATGATTTCCAAGTTTGGGACCGTGTATTAACCGATTCAGAGGTTAAAACTGCAATGAAAGGATACGCACAAGGAGCATCAATACCAAGCGGATTGATTGGATATTGGGATTTTGAAACTCTTGATGCAGATGGAACATCATTCTCTAATCGCGGAACAGCAGGAACAGCCAAAAAGGCTCAATATGTTGAGAAGATAACAGGAAACGGACCGGCATATTGCGAAACAAGAGCTGTTAATAATGATCAATTAGGTATGCCAATACTTCCTGGAACATTAGATGTTAAGACAACTGCAAAATGGGATGTAGCACCAGGAACACTATCAGATAAAGGCGGAACAGTTGCAGCAGGAACAGCAAAAGTTTCATATGCTGCAGCAGGAGAATATACTCCAAAACTAACTCTTGAGAATATGTGGGGTAGTGATAGCAAAACAATCGACTTCATTACTGTAACAGCAGGAACAGGATTAGAGGATGCCGTTGTTGAGATGATGGGAGTATATCCTAACCCATTCACCGATTTCGTAAACATTATGTTTACTGAAGAGGGTGTATATACAGCACAAATCGTTGCACTTGACGGACGCTTAATTGAAGACAAAGTTATGTCAGTTGCAGCAAACGAGGGTGTAAGAATTGACATCAACGGTGAGCAAGGAGCATACATCTTACGAATACTTAACGATAAAGGTGTTGCAGTTCGCACAATCAAATTGATTAAGAAATAATTAATCATAAACTAAATAATTAGAGGGAGAGCTTCTTAAGTGAGGCTCTCTCTCTTTTTTGTGCTGTTATCAAAGGTTGAAATATCTAAAAAAATATTATCTTTGCGTATAAACTAAAACACCTATACAATATGAAAAAACATTTATTGCTATTAGTGGCACTTTTATTGCCTTTAACAGTAATAGCACAATCAGCGCCACAACATGAACAATATGTAAAAATTGGTTCAGAATCAACAACATGGACTCAGGCATACGCAAGTTGGAACCCTGATAACGTAAAACCTTTATATGAGGGTTATGATGAGGAGGCTGCTGAAAACGAAATGTTTTTCATCTCTCGTGTAAAACCACGCGAACGATTTGTAAATTCATATACACAAGTAAGAACATCCCAAAATTCTGACCGCAAACTATTATGGTGGTGTCCTATAGGTGGTGATGGTTGGAATGCACTTCCATCATACTACTTTGGAGGTGAGGTTTGGACAATGTGGAGTTACACTGATATATGGGGTAACTGGACAGCACCCTTTGTTGCAATACCTGCATCAATGTTGGATGTATGTCACAAAAACGGAGTAAAAATATCTTGTGTAGCACCAGTGCCATTTAACTCATATATCTCACCCTCATCTGCAGGTTATGGTCAAATGGTAAATCGTTTATTGGTTGATGGAGCAGATAAATTCATTAAATATCTAAAATACTACGGAGTTGATGGTATAGGTTGGAACTCTGAGTTTAGTTTTAGTAGAGATCAAATTTCTCAAGGAACATATTCAGGAAAAGAGTTCCATACAGCTACAAAACTATTCTTTGGCGATTGTTATGAGGCAGCAGAGCAATATGGAGTACCTTTCCACAACTGTTGGTACTCAATGATGCACAACTTGGGAACAATGCCTTCATCATCTAATCTTGACGGAACAAACCGAGATTGGTTTCACTATAATGGAAAACCAACATCAACAGCATACTTTACAAACTATGGTTCTGATTTAGCAACATCACAACGAACAGTGAACCTTAATTTTACAAACAGATCATCATTTGATGTCTTTTTTGGAGTAGATTATCAAGCAGGAAGTGCTCTTAGTCAATGGAAAGAGTTGAATAATTACGAAATATCGTTAGGAATATGGGGAGCGCACAACCGCAACCAAATATATGAGCAGAGAGGAGAGAGAGGTTCTGATCCATTGGTAATGCAAAAGACCTATCAATCACTTCTTGAAACAGTCTTTACAGGCTCAACAAAAAATCCAGTAAATCCACCGGCAATAAATAGCTATACAAAATTCTCAACAACCTCTACAAATGCGTATGGTTGGGCTCAATATATAGTAGCAAAGAGTACATTAACTCCACAAGGAGATGGAGACCTTTCAACCGATCCATTTATAACATACTTCAATCTTGGAAACGGGCGTTTCTTTAATGTTAATGGAGAACGTCATGCCAATACAGAGTGGTATAACATAGGAATACAGGACTATATGCCTACATGGCGTTGGTGGTTCACAAACACTTATATGGGTAGAACCGAAGAGGAGGTAAGTACCGATCTTACAGCTGAGTTTACATGGGACGATGCATGGTTTGGAGGTTCATGTTTACAAATAAGTGGAGCAACCACAGAGACCTATCTACAACTCTTCAAAACAAAGTACGAAGTAGCAACTACCGACTATGTAACAATCCGCTATAAATATCTATCCGGAACAGGAACATTATCTTGGGCAGCTTCTGCTGTTGAGGAAGAGGGTACAGAGGTAACTAAAGAAATTAAAGATGCAGCACCTGATGAAAACGGATGGATTAAAGTTGAAACACCTATTAATGGTCGTGGATTAAAGATGACAGGTAAGGTAATGGCTCAATTGGGATTGAAGTTTACAAATACATCTGACGACTTTAAAATCTTAATTGGACAAATATCTTTGACTCGTGGTAAAGTAGGAAAAGCCGAGCAACCCATAGCTCCAGAGGTTAAAAAAGTTAAGATGATGTCTCGTAACTACAAAGGAGTTGATATGAAGATAATCTTCTCAATGGACCACGCCTTTGAAGGAACAAAAGAGTCGTACGAGCCGGTATATAACTCTGATGTAAAAACATGGTATTACAAAATATACACTCAACAAGAGGGTTGCGAAGAGAAGGTGTTTACTGCAACAACCTCATGGGCAGCTTATGTAGTGAGTGCTCCATATAATGAAACATTGGGAGGAGGTTTAAGAATTGGAGTATCGGCAGTTTCATTAGACGGAGAAAAAGAGTCTGAAATTGCATGGGGAGAATGGTTTTATCCTCAAGATACTGACCCTGTAATTGTTGAGGGAACAGAGATTGATAAACCAATAATCAAGGCAAATGAAGAGTTTACAATAAAATATATTGACCCCAACCACCCTGCAGCTAATTGGGAGATTATAAACTCAACAACAGGAGCAAGCATTAAAACATTTGCCAATACAACATCAGTAACAATGTCGTTAGCAACAGAGGGTTCATACGATGTTAAGATAACCAATGCTGACGGAACAGTTGCTTATACTCGTGGTATTATACAAGTATCTCCTGCATCAACAGGAGCAATACCAACTTTGTCATCATTTACAGCAAATAAAACAGAGGTCTATAAAGATGACGCAATAGAGTTAAATTACGAAATCTCAAGAAAAGGAGAGGGAAGTGTATCGCGAGCAGTAAAGGTTGAAGATCCAAATATGCTACGTTTTCCCGAGGTTGTTCCCACTCGCCCATATACATATATGATGTGGTTTAAAGTTGATAAACTAAATCATAGTAGTCAAGGAACAAACCTAATTGATAAGAGAAACTTAAACGATACATGGCCACATAACAACTGGGGAGATTTTTGGTTAACAATCCGTCCAGAGATTATGGCTCGCAAAGAGACCGGAAAGAAATCTACAACAAACGACCGTATTCACCCAGCAAACGAAATATCGTTCAATACATATGGTTGGACAGAGCACGACCAACCAAACTCACATGTAATGACAGATGATCACTCCGTAAAAGAGGGACAATGGACACACATTGCCATAACATACGGAACAAACGACGTTCAAACACTATACTTCAATGGAAAGAAAGTTGCTGAGGCAACAGTACAACATATTGATAATAATGCAGTACGCTCTGAAGGTAGTTCAATATATGTAGGAGGAACAAGTGTTTATAAGAGTGGATATACTGGTTGGGTAGATGAGTTCCAAGTTTGGGATAGAGTTCTTACACTATCAGAAATTCAAACAGCAATGAAGGGATACTCTTCAGCACCAAGCGGACTACAAGGATATTGGACATTCGAAACTCTTCAAGAAAATTCAGAAGGAAAGAATGTATTCCCAAATCTTGGACAAAAAGGTAATTCATACGTAGCAGAGATGATATCTACATTAGGAGCAGAAAATGGAGATACAGGAATTACAGAAACAGTTCTTGATGCTTCAAATGATGAGTTGGGTAATCCTATGATAACCGGAGGATATAGTGTAACAACATCGGCAGAATGGAATTTACCAGATGCTCAAGTAATTTCAACTGCAAATAAAAAGGCTACAATATCATATAATGCAGTGGGAAGTTACACCGCAGGACTAACCCTTAAAAATATGTGGGGAAGCGATACAAAAACAGTAGATATAGTAGTTGTTCCATACCCATACGGTGTGGAGGAGAGCGTAGTTGAAGAGATGGGCATATATCCTAACCCATTCACAGACTATGTAAACCTATCATTTGCAAAAGAGGGCACATATACAATTGAGATAGTAGCAATGGATGGCAAACTAATCGAAAGTAAGAGTCTGCCAGTTGCTGAAAATGAGATAGTAAGAGTAGATATAAATGGCGATAACGGAATATATTTTGTACGAGTTATTGCCGATAACGGAGCAAGTATCAGAACAGTAAAAGTAATTAAGAAGTAGTTTGAAAGAGCTATGAAGAGAGTTGTAATAGTAGGTGCAACATCGGGTATAGGATACGAGAGTGCAAAAATATTTCTACAACAAGGTTATATTGTGGGTATGGTTGGTCGAAGAGTCGAAAACTTAAATCCACTTTTAGAACAATATCCAAACACCTCTTACTCAAAGCAAATCGATATAATATCATCCCAAGCACCTCAACAACTTACAGAGTTGATTGAAGAAATAGGAGGAATGGATATATATCTACATGTGTCGGGTATAGGGTATCAAAACATGGCTCTTGACCAACAAATAGAGATAGATACTGTTAATACAAACTGTTTAGGCTTAACTCAAATGGCAATAACAGCATATCAATATCTATCGCAAAACGGAGGAGGACAGATAGCTGTTGTATCGTCAATAGCTGGAACTAAAGGGTTGGGAATAGCACCTTCATACTCTGCAACAAAACGCTATCAAAGCCACTATTTACAATGCCTTACACAACTATCAAGAATGCGTAACGATAATATCTCATTCACCGATATTCGTCCGGGTTTTGTTGATACACCACTTCTCAGAAAAGCAAACTATCCGATGAAGATGAGAGCCGATTATGTTGCTCAAAAACTCTACAAAGCAGTTGTGCGTAAGAAGAGAGTAGCAATTATCGATTGGAAATACTCTCTATTAGTATTCTTTTGGCGACTAATCCCATCGTTCCTATGGGAACGACTTAAGATTGTGAAGAATTAGTTGTTAGTTGTTAGTTGTTAGTTGTTAGTTAACGAGCATTCGCTCGTTGAACTTCCTTATGTTCGACATAGTTTATGCGAGCATAACTCTGCTCTCACTTATTCGCAACTTTGTTAGTTGTGATATATTACTTAGTTAAACGAGAATAGCCTTTTAGCCCTTTGGGACTTTATAATATCTATAAACAAATAACTACCCGTAGGGTGGCTTTAGCCGACAACTAAAAATTTATCATCTCTTAATAAAGGTTAAAAATGGGGGGGGTAAAACATCTCTTGTGAATTAATTATTAATTGATTAACTTTAGCAAAACTAAGATTAATCAATAATAAAAAGGAGGTATATATGAAAAAGGGTTACATCCTAAAATCTGCACTTACTGTAATTTTTATTCTGCTTACAAGCACTAATATTTCAGCATTTGGGGTATATCAATTAATGCAAGATGATAACCTAATGAAGTTACAAAACGATGAGTTTGAAGCAATTGATTTAACAGTAACAAATGTAATAGAAACACCAGAATCACGAGGTGTTGATTTGCGAGAATATGCTTTTGGAATACCGGTAAAACAACTCGATTTTAGTAATCAAACTCCATTTACACTCTCGTTTTGGGTAAATATTAAAGAGTTTAATCATAAAGGACAGGGAACTCAATTTATTAATCTCCGAAGACCAGATATTAATCAATCAGGCAAAGGAGGAGGCTGGCCTATATGTGACTGGGGATATCTATGGTCAACAATAGGCAATAAATTTAATGATGGAGAAAATAGTAAAGGTTCTATTGATTTAGCATTCAGGGATCCTATTCAGTCAACTGGCGTTCCTTTTACAGAAGTAGAAGATTTTGAATTTACCGAAGGAGAGTGGGTTCATATATCGTTTACATACAAATTAACAAGTTGCGCTGATATGGCATTTTATATTAATGGGAAATTGGTACAAGAATTAAATACAAATAGCAGTTCGTATTCTATTTTATGGCCAATGACATGGTATGATGAATATATTATAATGGTAGGAGGTCCTGCATTTAGTCGCTCTCCACTTAATGCATATATTGATAAAGTGCAATTTTATAAAAAGGCATTATCTCAAGCCGAAATTGTTGCAAGCATGACCTCCCCATTACTAAACGATAATTCATTACTCGGATATTGGGATTTTGAAGAGGGTTGTACTACAGATGCCGAAGGCTATATGCTTGCTGATAATGGAACAATAAAAGCAACAATGTACAAAATCTTGCAAGAAGATGAAATATCATGTGGATATCAAATACAATCTTTCTCATTTGGCAAAGGGGTAAATCCTGAATTAGAGATTCTTGGAGTAGAAGATAATATTGTTGAAACACCTAAAACAAAAGCGTTTGTTTCAAATGGAGTGTTGTATATTGAAAGTGATGAAGAAATAAAAAGTATCAATATATATGATACAATGGGTAGGGAAATACTTACAGCCAACCCCTCTCCGGTAGAGATGGGAGTTGAAATACCTCTTCCTACAAATACAAAAGGAGTGTTGATAGTAAAAATCAATAACGAGGTTGTGAAAGTGATAAAATAACGTAAAAGTAAGCCCCAAAAGTACTTTTGGGGCTTTATATTTTGTAGGTCTAATTAGTCTAACAACTAAAAACTACATTAACCTTCACTCTTTTTATAGTGTCTGTGAATATGCGAATGTCTGTGCGATATCTTTCCACTTTTTTTACCCTTTTTACTTGCCTTTATAGTAAAGTATAAACCGAATATTATAAATGGAATACTTAACAATTGTCCCATATTCATACCAACTCTCTCTATCAATTCAAGTTCGAACGCCTCTTGTGGAAGTTTCAAAAACTCTATGGCAAATCTTGAACCAAATACCCATAGCAAGAAAACTCCGAATAGTAGTCCTCTTTTGTCTCCAGCTTCACGTTTCCAATACATCCACATTAATACCACAAAAAGAGTTAAGTACGATAGCGACTCATATATTTGTGTAGGGTGCGAAGTTGGTGAATATTCGGCTTCAGCACCATTCTGCCAACCGGCGATATTTGTTATAAAGTTAAATCCCCAAGGCATAACGGTTTGCGAACCATATATTTCGTGATTCATTAAGTTACCAAATCTTATCATTGCACCAACCAATGCAACAGGGATAACTAAACGGTCAAACACCCAAAGAGGATTACGGTGAGTAACAAATTTTGCATATAAAAGCACAGCAATAATAATAGCTATTGCACCACCATGACTTGCCAATCCTCCTTCCCATATTTTAAATATTTCAATAGGATTGCTGGTATAGTAATCCCAACCATAAAATAGGCAATGACCAAGTCTTGCTCCAACAACAGTGGCAATGATAATATATATAAATAGCTTATCGCACCAATTATCCGGGGCTTTATCGTTCTTATAAATTTTTGCCTCAATATAATATCCAAGCAAAAAGCCAATAGCAAAAAGTAAACCATACCACCTAACCTCTATTCCGAGAAAGGAGAACATAGTAGGGTCTGCATTCCAAACTACAGAGTTAAGCATTATAAATCAATTATTCTTAAAGTTATACTAAATGTGAAATCCAATCCTCTCTATCTCCAGGTAACAAATCAATAACCGGAACCTCTGGCATTGTGTAACAACCTGGTTGTTGACGGAATGTTGCACGAGCAGCATTAACCAACATCTGAGCAGTTAATGCAGGATTATTTATCTTCATATTAAACTCAAAAAGTTGATTTTGAGTTTTACCCGATACTCCTTTTCTGCACATCATAACACCGTGTCCCATATCCAATAGGTTATCAACGCACTCAACTTGCATAACGTGAGTCTCGTCGTTAACAAAGTAAGCATCTGCTTTAATTGCTTTAGCAACCTCCTCAAATTTGTAACCCTCTTTAACCTCAATATAAACCATTCTTCTGTGAATACCTGTGCCAACAGGAATTGTCATAGACAGAGCAGCTTTAACGCCCTCAATTGCTTTTACTGCAACAGTGTGTCCCATACTCATTCCAGGACCAAAGTTTGTATATGTAATACCTTTAGGTGCTGCAGCCTCCATGAGTGTACGAACAACCGAATCGCTACCTGGATCCCAACCTGCCGAAATAATTGCAACAGAACCACTCTCCTTAGCAACCTTATCAAGGTTTGCTCTTAGTTGTGTAATACCTGAGTGGATATCGTAACTATCGGCAGTGTTAATACCCATTGCCAATATCTCTTTAGCATACTCTTCAACTTTACGTGTAGGTGTAGCAAGAATGGCAACATCAACATTTTCAAGTTCCTTAATATTGCTAACCACCTTATATTTTTTTATCTCTTCAGGAATATCGTTAACATTACGTCTAACAACTCCTGCAATCTCCATATCGCACGAAGCCTCAATAGCTTCTACTGTAAATTTTCCAATATTGCCATATCCTACAACGGCAACTCTTTTCTTTTCCATTTTTAATTAAAATTTTTGATATACAAAAATAATATATTGTCGTTAAAAAACAGCCACAATTATATATTTTTCACAATCCATTTTTCAGCCTCTTCTTCGCTGAATCCTCTTCTTTTGCAATACTCCTTTTGTTGACTATCGTCAATTGTAAGTGTAAAATATCTTGCATTGGGGTTTGCTATCATAAATCCGCATACCGAAGAGTTTGGATACATTGCTCCATTTTCAGTAACCTCAATACCCAACTGTTCAAAGTCGATAAGATTTTTAACCTCAAAAATAAGAGATTGGTCGGGCAGAGAAGGGTATCCTATTGCCGGTCTAATACCAATGCAATTACCTTTAATTATTTTAGCATGGTTCAACTCCTCGTCAGAATATCCCCATAAATCGGTTCTTACAAGGTAGTGAGTATATGCAGCAGTAGCTTCGGCAAGTCTGTCGGCGATAGATTGTAACAGCATCGATTTATAATCCTCTCCGTTACTCTTCAATTGCTCAATATATGATTGAATATCCTTACCAACAGTAACAGCAAAAGTAGCAATGTAGTCGTCGCATCTATCTTTGATAGGAAGAATAAAATCAGATAGAGCCAAATAACCTTCCTCGTAGTTCTCTTTTCTCTTTTGTTGACGAAGAGTTGGAATGACAACATCTTTTTCTCCCTTAATAACAATAGAATTACCATCTGAATTTGCTTTATAGAAAGCAACAGATGCCTTTATTTTTGGATTTAACTTCTCTGAAATCTCTTTCATAAGCCTCATGCAATCTTTGTGAAGTTGCATAGCCTCCACAGCCTCTTTTCTTTCACTCTCCTCAAACGATGCAAGCCACGATGCTTTACAGTGGTCGCAACCATGAAGATGTGCAATTGATGCAAACTTGCCACTCAATTTCCATACATTAAAGAGTTGTCCCCAATTAATGTAATCAATAAGTTCGTTAATATCGAATGATAAATTTATCTCACTATTCAATGCCTTTGGAGATATTGGAGTATAACCATTGCAACAATTTTTATCTCTCAAACCTTCAGCCACCTCTAACGGAACAGTATCATTGCATTTTGCACACTCTCTTAAAAAGAATTGTCTCTCTTTAATCTCTCTAATATAACTATCTCTTGTTTTATCGTTAGTTAGCTTTGCAACAACAATAGGATCTTGCGAAGCATCTTTAACATAAACAACAGCACCGCTGTATAGTGGAGCAATTTTAACAGCAGTATGTAGTTCAGATGTTGTAGCACCACCAATAAGCAGAGGAATATTCAACCCTCTCTTTTCAAGTTCTTTGGCAATGTTACACATCTCGTTAAGTGATGGAGTTATAAGACCACTTACGCCTATAATGTCAGCACCAACCTCAACAGCTTTGTCAATAATTGTTTCGGTGGCAACCATAACGCCAAGGTCTATAACTTCATAATTGTTACAACCTAAAACAACCGAAACAATATTTTTACCAATATC
>JAZONU010000015.1:0-2208 GCA_045654605.1 Candidatus Caccoplasma sp.
GGAAGAGGTTGAAACCGAAGAAGGTGTATCATGTATAGAGCTTTCGGTGAGAGGTACTCCAAAAGATAAAAACAAGATGCAAGCAATGTTTATTGAGCTATCTGCTCGATTGAGTATTGATATTTCGTTCCAGGAGGATAATATTTTCCGTCGCACACGAAGATTGATTTGCTTTGATATGGACTCTACTCTTATAGAAACTGAGGTTATAGATGAACTTGCTGACCGTGCAGGTGTTGGTAAAGAGGTGAGAGAGATTACCGAATCGGCAATGAGAGGAGAGATTGATTTCCATGAAAGTTTTACTCGTCGAGTAGCTCTTTTAAAAGGTCTTGATGTTAGCGTAATGAAGGATATTGCTGAAAACCTTCCTATGACAGAGGGTATTGACCGCTTAATGAAGACACTTAAAACTGTTGGGTTTAAGATTGCTATTCTTTCAGGAGGATTTACATATTTTGGAGAGTACCTTAAACGTAGATTTGGCATAGACTATGTTTATGCTAATGAGTTAGAGGTGGTTGATGGTAAACTTACAGGCCGTTATGTTGGAGATATTGTTGATGGAAAACGTAAAGCAGAACTTTTACGATTATTAGCTCAAATTGAAAATGTAAATATTGCCCAAACTATTGCTGTTGGAGATGGAGCTAACGATATTCCTATGCTTAATACCGCAGGTTTAGGTATTGCTTTCCACGCAAAACCAAAAGTAAAAGCAAATACTAAACAATCAATTTCTACTATTGGATTAGATGGTATTCTTTACTTCTTAGGATTTAAAGATTCATATTACAACTCCCCTCTTAACGATTGATTACAAAAACATAAGGGTTATTTTTATGAATTTGCTCCGTAAAGGCTTAATTATATTGTCGCTGCTACTCATTGTTATAAACGCATCTGCTCAAAGCGTGGGTTTAGTTATGAGTGGTGGTGGAGCAAAGGGCATTGCCCATATCGGTCTTATTAAAGCTCTTGAGGAGAACGAAATTCCGATAGACTACATTACAGGTACCTCAATGGGAGCTATTGTGGGTGCGTTATATTCTATGGGTTATACCCCAGATGAGATGTTGGCTGTTGTAAAATCGGAACAATTTGAAAGTTGGAGTACAGGAAAGATAAGTAATAGTCAACAATTCTACTTTAGAAAGGGAGAGCCCACACCACGTTTTGTATCGTTAAATTTGGGTATAGGAGAGGCTGACAAAAAGGTTTCGACAAACTTTCTTCCTTCGAGCTTAATTAACCCTGTTCCAATGAACTATGGCTTTTTGCAACTATTTAGTGCATATACTGCTCAATCGGGAGGGAACTTTGATAATCTTTTTGTTCCGTTCAGATGTGTTGCTTCTGATGTCTTTAATAAAAAAGCTGTTATTTTTAAGGAAGGAGATTTGGGCGATGCCGTTAGGGCTTCTATGACTTTCCCTTTTGTTTTTAAACCCATTGAAAAAGATAGTATTCTTCTGTACGATGGCGGAATATATAACAACTTTCCCGTTGATGTAATGCGTGAGGATTTTGCTCCCGACTTTATTATTGGTAGTAATGTCTCTGGCAATCCGTCTATTCCCAAAGACGGAGATATTATGTCGCAAATTGATGCCATGGTTATGCAAAAAACCGACTACAACGTCAATAAGGAGGAGGGGGTATTGATTACGTTTAAATTGGATACTATTGTTGGTTTACTTGATTTTCCTAAGGCTGATATGATTTTTGCTCTTGGATATGAAAAAGGTATGCAAATGGCAGACTCTATTAAGAGCAGAATAGATAGAAAAGTTCCACAGAGGGCTAAAGAATTACAACGTGCCGAATGGAAAAGCAAAACTCCTGAACTTGCTTTCGAGAAAATTGTTGTGAACGGTGGTAACAATATGCAACAATCTTTTATTAGAAGACAGTTTGAAGTTGAAAGAGATTCTGCTGATATTCTTGATATTGAGGGAATGGAGAATGCTTACTATAAACTTATGTCGGATAATAAAATATCAGAGATGATGCCTCATGCTATCTATAATGATAGCACTGGTTTGTTTACTTTGATATTGGATACTAAACTTAAAGATAAGTTTGAATTTGGATTGGGAGGTTACATCTCTTCGGGTAATACAAATATGATGTATCTCGACGCTAAATATAAGACTTTGAGCCTTTACTCATTAGATGTTGATATTAATGGATATATTGGTAAGTCGT
>JAZONU010000016.1:0-2856 GCA_045654605.1 Candidatus Caccoplasma sp.
AGAGAAAGGAGGGTCGCCTATTACTGCATCATTAGCTACAGATTATTCTCGAGAAGTATTTGCCCTACCCGGAAATGTTGACAGAGAGAATTCAAAAGGGTGTAATGCTCTAATACGCGATAATAAAGCTCAACTTATTACTTCGGCAAAGGATATGGCTGATGCTCTTGGATGGGAAAGTCTTTTCTCCTCTAAAAGGGTACAAAATACACTCTTCCCAGACTTTGATGAAACAGAACAACTGATTGTGAATATCATAACAGAGAAGGGAGAGGTTGATATAAATTTATTAAGCGAGACTTCAAATGTCGCAACTTCAAAGTTTCTATCCTCTCTTATGGGGTTAGAGTTCAAAGGCGTTATTAAATCGTACCCCGGAAACAGATACAAGATGAGATAATGTAAATCAAGATTTCTCAATAACGCAACCTCTATCTACCTCAATAATTCTATTTGCCATATCAATAACTTGATGGGTATCATGTGATACCATCACTATGGATGTTTGAGGTAATGATTGTTGTAAAATTGTATAAATTTTTTGAGTAAACTCTCTATCCAAATATGAGGTTGGCTCATCTAAAACAAGGAGTGTTGGATCGGAAATTATTGTTCGAGCAAACAATGCTCGTTGAAATTGACCTCCAGAGACTTCTCCAATCTGTCTATCTTGAAGTAGATCGAGTTGCATATATTGCAACACCTCTGATACCTTATTTCGTCACTCTTCCTTAGTTAACTCTCTTCTCATTTTTACTAATCCACTCTCAATTACTTCACGAACAGAGATTGGGAAACGCATATCTAAACTATTCTTTTGAGGTAAATAGCCTACTCGTTCTATTTTTACATCCTTTAAATAGTTTTTAGCCACACCTGAATCATAATACAACACCCTACCGATAGAAGGTTTTTGCAAACCTAACATTACTCTTATCAGAGAGGTCTTTCCCCCTCCGTTTGCTCCTGTTACTAACATGAAATCTCCTCGGTTCAGAGTTAAATTTATATCTCGCAATACCACTCTATTATCGTACGAGAGAGATATATTTTTTAGTTCGATATGTCTATTTTGCAATTGCATTTGCCACTTTTAATATTTCATCCACGAAGTTATACGCAAGAGGATTTATTACTACCACATCGGCTTTTATCTCTTTTGCAAATGTTTGTACTTGTGCAGGATTAAACTCTTTTTGGATAAATACGGTCTTTACTCCTGAATTCAAAGCCTCTTTTATTGTTTGTTGCATCATCAAAGGAGTAACCTCTTTGCCATTATGCTCCAACGATAACTGTTGCAAACCATAATCTCGAGCAAAATATGACAATGACGGATGAAATATTGCAAACGTTCTATTTCGCTTTGTTGACAATATAGTCTCAACCATTAAATCAAGAGAGTTAAGTTCTTCGATAAGTTTATCGTAATTACTCTTGTAATAAGAAGCATTTGGTTTATCAAATTCAATTATGGCTTTATACATATTTGTTGCCATAATTTTTGCCTCCTTGGGAGATGTCCAATAGTGTGGATCATAGTGGATATGTTCTCCTCCTCCACGGCTACATGTTGACTCTATAAAATCAACACCCTCTGATAGTGTTACAACCTTAATATCGGGGACATTACTTAAAATAGATGGCAAGGTTGTCTTCTCAAATCCCAACTCCCCTACTTTGAAATATATTGAGGATGTTGTTATATCCTTCATTTGCTGAGTTGTTGCAGAACACTCTTCAGGATTTACCCCTTCGGGTATGGCACACACCACCTCTATTGAGTCTCCCACTATCTTATCAAGCAAATATTTTTGTGGCAGTATTGTTACTGCCACTCTTCGTTTCTGCTCTACATTATTGTTTACGCACCCAATTATTAAAGGTAAAAACAGTATAAGAAATTGTACCCTTATTTTTAACATTTAGTCAATTCACCATTACGTTTTCTATACGAACGCACTATCACAAGTACTCCTGTCAATAGTACAATAAATATAGAGGTAAATGCTATGGCCGTATTTACTTTTAACGAAGTTGGCTCAAAGCAGAATTCTATTTCATGTTCTCCTGCAGGTATATTTAAACCTCTTAAAACATAATTTACTCGAGCCATCTCAACAGGTTCTCCGTCAATTGTTATATGCCATCCCCATGGGAAGTATATCTCTGAGAATACAGCATAGCCTCCGTTCTTAGAAACAGATTTATAGTTGAGTTTGTTCGGCTGATAGTGCGTCAAATATATTGTATCCCCCTCTGACTTTGCAGGTATTTTTGCAGGTATCATATCTTTAAAATGTTTATCTGCAATTACCGTTTTCTTTTCGTCAAAGTATGTCAATGCATCCATTTCGGCTTTTGCTCCATCTACCCACTCAACATCTTCCACCAACCAAGCATTTCCGGCTGCTTCTGGATTAAACACCGCCATAGGAGTTCCATCCTCTGATGCCGCTATGAAATATTTTGTGTTGAGCATATTTACAACAGCCATATTTCCTTTAGAAAGCTGATATTTGATAAGATCATCATAACGACGAAGTTTTGCCGCACTATATCCTCCTACCGATTTATGATGATATGAAGTAATGGGATCATTATATGTATCAACAGTTAAATTGAGTACTCTAAAATTAGGATCTTTATCTTTCAATATCTCTCTGTCGGCCTGTGTCATAGCAAAGGTCTCTTTTGCTCTACTTTCTCGAACAAAATTATCACTATTTAAGTATCTCTTATTTATTGGATACATATCAACTACAACCAACACCAACATTGCCCCTACAAATATCTTTGTATTTACCTTTTTATGGATAAATAATAATAGTGCTACTGCCGATAATATTACGAAAA
>JAZONU010000017.1:0-2791 GCA_045654605.1 Candidatus Caccoplasma sp.
AAGCAGACAAAACAGACACTATGTTTGTTATCACAATATCAACAATGGTATTAATAGTTCCTCTAACAATATCACTTATATTAAGAACCCTTTTAACAATCATATAGATGAAAGCCCAACCACAAATAAACATAAAGAATAAACGAGCAACGTTTGATTACGAGCTTTTAGAGAAATACAAAGCAGGCATTGTACTAACCGGAACCGAAATAAAATCGATACGAGAAGGCAAAGCAGGCTTGGTTGATACATTCTGTTATTTCGTAAATGGAGAGTTATGGGTAAAAAACATGTATATAGCCGAATATTTTTACGGGACATACAACAACCACTCAACTCGTAG
The DNA here is from genome assembly GCA_045654605.1 of Candidatus Caccoplasma sp. GTDB lineage: Bacteria > Bacteroidota > Bacteroidia > Bacteroidales > G3-4614 > Caccoplasma_A. The sequence continues at coordinate 344 of JAZONU010000017.1, forward strand.
AGACCGAAAACTACTACTCACAAAAAAAGAGTTGCGAAAAATATCAAGAACAGATAAAGAGTCGGGATTTTCAATTATACCAACAAGATTGTTTATTGACGAAAACGGACGTGCCAAATTGGATATAGCCGTAGCAAGAGGTAAGAAAACGTACGACAAACGTCAATCAATAAAAGAGCGTGAAGACAAACGCGCAATAGATAGAATGTTTAAGCAGTAACTCTGCTGCAAACAACCAATATTTTTTCTTTATTCATATCAGTGGTGGCAAAAACATAAGTATTGCCACCATCTTTTATTTTAAGCCTCTTTCTCAACTCGTCAACCTTTAAAGGAAAGTTGCGAACTGTGATATTAGCCTCCGGCAAACTCTTAAATAAACTCTTTATCTCCTTTGATGAAAAAGGAATAGCCCTTTCAACCTTAAATTTTCTACCTTGAAAATCGGCAATTAAGCTATCAGAAGTATAGATATGACTACTCTGAGCCAATTTATATGCACCATAATTTTTTGCCACAGATTTAAATGCACCTGCTTTAAGAATTGAAGCAGACGGTTCATATAGATAATTCAGAGGTTTAGAATATTCAACATCCAAAATGTTTTGCTCTTGAGAATATTTAAATTTAAAAACCGAAGTAGAAGAGGGATGAATATCCACACAAACAATATTTACATCCTCTGTAGTTGCTTCATCATTATTTAATCTGAACAATAACTCTTTGCACTCATTTTTGTATGATATAACATATATGTCGCAAACATATCCTAACTCTTTAATAGACATTGAAATATCTGCCATTGGAGAAGCTTTTATATAGATATTCTTAGCTACTTCAAACATACGAGGCAATAACTCCACCACATTCGGCTCACAATCGGCAAAAGCGAACAAACGTTTATTAGCTTCACCCCTGCGAGCAGGGTCAATATATAGAGCATCAAAGCAGATATTTGAGTTTAAAAATTCAGAGCAATCGCCGTTAACAACCTCAATATTTTTATTTAGTAATTCAAAGTTATGTTTAGCAGCAGAGCAATAATTTTCAAAACGTTCAACGTATGTAACACTCTTTACAACAGACGAAAAAGCCATTGTATCAATACCAAGTCCACCTGTAAGGTCGCATATTGAAGAGTAGCGTCCTTTTAAAATCTCAGTCTTATAATTTGCGACAGCCTCACAAGTACACTGCTCGGCAGACAAGAGAGATGGGAATAAATATCTATCACACAAGGCAACAAACGGAAGTTTATCCTTAACTTTTTGTCTTGCCTCAATTTGATCTATAGCAAAAGCAATATCAAAATCAGATTTTTTTGAATACTTCAAACGTAACGACAAGCAATTATCGTTACGATGAGAATATACAAAATCCCAAAATTGCTGATTAAGATCCAGAGCTATCATAACTATACAAGTTTAAGACCAATAACTGAAACAATAAGAGTTGCAATAAAAAACAATCTCAAAAAAGTTACAGGTTCATTAAAAAACAGAATACCCATAATAGCAGTACCAACAGCTCCAATGCCTGTCCAAACAGGATAAGCAGTTCCCATAGGAATAGATTGAGTAGCCTTAGCTAAAAGAATCATACTCAAAGCTAAAGACACAATAAACCCTAACCCCCACAAATAAAACTCAATACCGTTTGCACTACGAGCCTTACCCATACAAAAGGTAAATCCCACCTCAAAAAGACCTGCAACAATTAAAGTCAGCCAACTCATAAAAAATAAATTTAAACAAAGGTAATATATTTATTAAAATAATAGCTCCTAAAGGTAATTCATTCTAAAACAAAACCCATAATACACTTGTTATTCTCATGAACTAAAACTATAACAATATGAAAGGAATATGTTTATTAACCGCCTTTATAGGTGGTATAGCTGCAGGCACAGCTATTGGAATGTTATTTGCTCCGGCAAAAGGGTCTGAGACAAGAGCAAATATCTCCGAATTCTTAAACAAACATGGAATTAGACTCTCAAAAAGCGATCTTGAAGAGTTGAAACAATGCATCAACCATGAATGTGGATGTAGTAACGAAACAAAAACTACTTAACAAAAACCTTTAAATTTGTTATGGCAGAAAATGCAACACCCAAAATGTTGACGGAGGTAAAAGAATACCTCCGTCTTCGTAAAGAGCTGATAAAAACCGAAGCAACAATAAAAACCACACAAATAGCATCCCAAATAGCACTACTAATTATAAGCACAATACTATACACACTATCACTAACCTTTATTGTAATAGCAATAACACTATATCTAAAAATATTTGTTGGCGAAATATATGCCTACATATTAGGAGGATTAATTTTTATAGTCGTATGGTACATTATATATCTCATTAGAGGCAAGATAATCAAAAACCCAATTGCAAAATTTATAAGCACAATTATAAAACTATGAACTATATAAAATATTTAGAGAA
>JAZONU010000018.1:0-2925 GCA_045654605.1 Candidatus Caccoplasma sp.
GACAAATACGGGAGATGCGACAATAACCATATATTTTAAACCAGGGTGCGACCCAGATATGGCTGCTGTAAATGTTCAAAACCGTGTTTCAAAAGCTCAAGGTTTTCTTCCTTCAGAGGTTACAAAAGCCGGTGTTACCACAAGCAAGAAGCAATCGAGTATGCTTATGGCATTTACCGTTTTCAGCGAGGATGATTCTTATGATCAAAACTTTATATACAACTACCTAAAAATAAATCTTATTCCACAAATTAAACGTGTGGAAGGTGTTGGTGATGCCTTTATATTGGGTTCTGAATACTCTATGAGAATTTGGATGAAACCTGATGTAATGTCGCAATATGGATTAACTCCTCAAGATATTGTAAATGCTCTTAACGAACAAAATATTGAGGCTGCTCCCGGACAATTGGGAGAGAATGCTAAAGATGTTTCGTTTCAATATATGTTGAAATACAAAGGACGTTTACAAACACCTGAAGAGTTCGAAAATATTGTAATTAGAGCAGATAAAAATGGCGAAGTTCTCTATTTAAAAACCGTTGCGGACATTGAATTGGGTGCTTTAAGCTATTCTCTTGACACTAAATCGAACGGACACGAGGGTATTACCACTATGGTTTACCAAAGTGCAGGTTCTAATGCTACCCAAATCATCAATGAGATTACTGAACTTTTAGATAAAGAGTCGAAAGATTTTCCTCCAGGAATAAAATATGATATTTTATTGAATACAAACGACTTCTTATTTGCATCAATACACGAGGTATTAAAAACTCTTATTGAAGCATTTATCCTTGTATTCTTGGTAGTATATATCTTCTTGCAAGATTTTCGTTCTACTCTTATTCCCGCAATTGCAATTCCTGTTGCTTTGATTGGAACTTTCTTTGTTTTGAAACTTATTGGCTTTAGCATAAACCTTCTTACTCTTTGTGCTCTGGTTCTTGCCATAGCCATTGTGGTGGACGACGCCATTGTGGTGGTTGAAGCCGTCCACGCTAAATTGGAAGAGGGTGCTAAAAGTGCTAAAGCTGCAGCCTTGGAGGCCATGAACGAAATTTCAGGGGCATTAATCTCAATTACGTTGGTTATGATGGCTGTGTTTATTCCCGTAAGTTTTATGTCGGGTATAACAGGAACTTTCTATCAACAATTTGGTTTAACTATGGCTATTGCTATTGCCTTCTCGGCTATTAATGCACTTACTCTATCCCCTGCCTTGTGTGCTATGTTCTTAAAACCTCATGCTCACGAAGAGGGTGAAAAGAAAAAATCATTTATAAAGAGATTCCATATTGCATTCAATACTGCATACGATGCTACTTTGAAAAAATACACAAAAGGGGTATCGTTCTTTATAAAACATAAAGTATTAGCCTTTGGCTCGGTAATTGCCGGTTGTGCTTTATTGGTATTTCTTATGAGCACTACACCAACAGGTTTAGTTCCTAACGAAGATACAGGAACAATATTTGTTACTCTTGATATGCCTCCCGGCACATCGTTAGATAAGACAAAAGAGAGCATGGATAAAATTCAAAAAATTATTGAAGCTAATCCAGCAATAAAAACATATACTGCTATTTCGGGATTTAGTTTATTGAGTTCTGCTAATGGTAGCTCGTATGGTTCATTTATCTGTAAACTTCACGATTGGGAGGAGAGAGATGAATCTCAAAGTGCCGATGCTATTAATGCATCTCTATCTGCTCAGGCAAAAGAGCTGGTTAAGGATGGTAGGGTAATGACTTTCTCGATGCCTATGATTACGGGATATAGTATTTCAAACGGTTTTGAGTTTAACCTTCAAGATAAGACCGGAGGTACAATTGAGTCGTTCTATCAAGTTTCACAAGAGTTCTTAGCAAAACTTAAAGAGAGACCTGAGATTGCCGCTGCTCAAACAAGCTTTAACCCTTCATACCCCCAATATGTTGTAGAGGTTGACGCTGCAAAATGTAAACAAGCAGGATTAGCACCATCAGATGTATTAAATGCTCTTCAAGGATATATGGGAGGATTATATGCTTCAAACTTTAACCGCTTTGGCAAACTTTATAGGGTTATGGTACAAGCACGCCCAGAGTTAAGAGTTGATAAAGAGTCGCTTAATAACATCAAAATAAAGAATGGTAATGAGATGACTCCCATTACTCAATTTATGGATTTGAAGAGAGTTTATGGTCCTGACAATATTAAGCGTTTCAACCTATTTACTTCAATCCTTGTAAATGGTACTCCTGCTCAAGGCTACAGCTCGGGAGAGGCTATTAAGGCTATCGAAGAGACTGCAAAAGAGTTTCTTCCTCAAGGTTATAGCTACGAATATTCTGGTATGACTCGCGAGGAACAAAATCAAAGCGGAGGATTGGGTATGATTCTTATGATTTGTATAATATTTGTATATCTGCTTTTGAGCGCTCAATACGAAAGCTATATATTGCCATTAGTGGTTATTTTATCAATTCCTTTTGGTCTTGCCGGTACTTTTGTCTTTGCCTCAATGATGGATATAGACAACAACATATATTTGCAAATTGCACTTATTATGCTTATTGGCTTGTTGGCAAAGAACTCTATCCTTATCACAGAGTTTGCTCTTGAACGTCGCAAAAACGGAATGGGTATTGTTGAGTCGGCTATAGATGCTGCATCTGCTCGTTTGCGTCCAATTTTAATGACTTCATTGGCAATGATTATAGGTTTGTTACCTATGATGTTTGCTTCGGGTGTGGGTGCTAATGGTAATAGTGCTTTAGGCTCAGGAGCTATTGGTGGTATGCTTATTGGTATGATTTGTCAGGTATTGGTTGTTCCTGCACTATTTATTGTATTTGAAAAATTACAAGAGAAATTCAAACCTATTGAGTTTAAAAATAACGAAGAAGAGGTTAAATAATTAGTTTTTTAGAATGATGAAGA
>JAZONU010000019.1:0-3291 GCA_045654605.1 Candidatus Caccoplasma sp.
TAAGCACCATAAACCAAGATGGCACTCCCGAAAGGTTTGTTACATTTTGGTTTATAGTGGTAGCAGCTATTTTTTCGAGCTTACTCTCCCACTCCGACATAAGAGCTATATCTTTTGATGGCACTCTTACTTTGTTTGCCAACGCAGGCATATTTTGTATTAAAATAGCAGACAAATCGCCACAATGATAGTGTCCTGCCAAATTGCTTATATCATGACTACCTCCAAGAATAAGAGCCTTACCATCAAAAATACGGCTGTTTGGATTTAAATTTAGGTAAGCCGCCACACACGATCTTCCTCCTTTGTAATGACACTCCTTACGAGCTTCGTCCGATACCGGAATAAATTTGCTTTTATCATTAGTTGTTCCTGACGATTTTGCAAACCATTTTATATTGCTATTCCATATCAAATTTTGTTCACCAGCCAACATACGTTCAACGTATGGTTTCACTCCTTCATAATCTATAACAGGAACGCGTTCAGAAAATATACGATAATTATCTTTTATCTCGGCGAAGCCATATTTTCGTCCTATTTCTGTATTCTTCGCCTTATCTGTCAACGATGCCAAAACCTTACGTTGAATAATCTCCCCATTATTTGTAAATGAGGACAACTCTTTTATTCTGTTAAGAAAAAAAGGCTTTACTATTGATGTTAAGTTCATTCTATTAGCTATTAAACACTATCAATTATATGTATTGTAACTTACAAAGTTACAATTTTTTTATATGATTATAATTACAAATTACCCTATTTTTATCGCCTAAAACCATATAAAACCACTTTTTCGCATAAAAAAAGGTAGGGTCAATAAAATTGCACCTACCTTTAACAATAGTTCTTAATATTTTAATCTAATAAATCAGACTCATCAACCAATAATATCTGTTGTAGTTTTTGTTGTTTCGATAGACTTAAAGCGAGGCTATCAACCATATATTTATCAACAGAGTGGTATCTGTTTTGTATATCATCTACCACAGCTAACATATCTTTATGATTATTGTGGATAATTGACACTACAGCCTCTCTAACATCTTCAGGCAGATGCGATATCTTCTGCATAATTTTAGTTTTACTAAAATATTTATTTGCCCAAGTATAATCCTCATATATTTCATTGTTTGAGACTCCCAATGCTGTTAATATGAACATTGATGCCAAATCGTTGAAGCCCTTACCATATTGCGAAGATATTATTACAGGATAGTTGTCTTCATTAGTTAGAATATTAAACATCTTGATAAAGCACTGTTTTGAGTCTCCATCCATCATAGATTGATAATATTTTCTTATCACCATTCGAGCCTCATCACTTGTAAAATCACCTTCATAAACTTTATTCATTATAGAATCCACATCAAATGAGGATGGAGTTAAATAGACAACCTTGTCGATACCCAACTCTTTGGTATCATATTTACATAACTCCTTATTGCGATACTCTATCAAAGTTTTAGGATTAATATTTCTAATTCTCCGTTTATCAACATCTGTAAGTGTATCAAGAGTTCCTACTCTATATATCATTCCCCACTTAGTTTTTTTATCTTCGTTACCACTATAACCTCCTAAATCGCGGAAATCGTATGCACTTTGAATAAACGAAGCTCGAGCTGCAACTATACGAGAGAAACAATCGTTAAAATTGAGCAAAAAGTAATGACGTTTGTAAGGATCCGGTGTCGGAAAAGCAACAACTCCTTCATCGGCATTTACCACTGCGACAGGAGTTTTATCAGTATTAAAGCTATCTGGATTATCTGATATATAAACCTTTACGTCTCCTTCAGCTTTTGGGAATATATCCCACTTAATTATATACTCATTATCTACTGTAATATCGCACGACACATTTGAATCGTAAACATGCGACTGACAAGCAGTAAACAAAAGTTGTGATATAATTGTTATTGTTATAAATAAGAAGGAAAGCTTTACCATTGTCCTAAAAATTATATATTTCCAAAAGATTATCAAGTGTCCTTTCCGATGTTTTACTCTTCTTAAAAAAGGTTCAATATTACTTTTGCAAATATATTACTTATAGCTATATCTCAAACACTATAAACAAGCCATTTATATATAAAAATATTTGTAAATTGTTGTGTTTTGTTAAAAGATGTAGTTAAACATGGCTTTGCCAACTAAATTGTTAGTTTTGACAACTAAGATAGCTATGGTAGTTAAGATAGTTAAGATCGCTAAGATGACTAACAACTAACAACTAACAACTAACAAAGTTGCGAGTAAACGAGAGTAATACTAAACTTGTTTAAGTATTACCGAGTGTGAGCAAGTTCGAGAAACGAATGTTACTCAACTAACAACTAATATAATTCTCATACGACATACACACTTGAGTAGAGAAGTCGAGTGCGTATGAGATAATTTTATCCCAGCGGTCTAATGGAAGAGAGTTAAGTTCATCGCGAGTAACACCCTCTTTAATAATACCATATATAATACCTGCATTAAAGTTATCTCCTGCACCAATAGTACTTACGGGAGTAATCTTTGCACTATCGTAATGACGATGCCCCTGTGGAGTAAAAAGCTCGACACCATCGGCAGCAGCAGTATAAATAAATATGGGGCAGTAGAATTTTATTCTATCGTTATAAATCTTCACTGCATCACGTTCGTTAAAGAGGTAGAAGAAATCTTCGCTCGACCCGCGTACAATATCGGCATATTCGAAGTTCTCCAACAACGAAGGCATCATCTGAATAGCCTTATCGGCATGAGCCTTACGAAAGTTGGGGTCGTAATATATAATAGTTTTTCTCTCACGAGCATACTCCAGAAACTCCAATATTTTTGGGCGTATATCAGGATTAAGAGCATAGAACGAGCCCAAGAGAAAAACATCATCAGGGTCAATTCTGGGCCACACCACGTTTAAACGAGAATCGGGATAGTTGGTGTAGAAAGTATATTGAGCATCGTTATTTTCGTTCAGAAAAGCCAAAGAGAGAGCAGTTTGTCCGTCAGAAAACATATCAACACTCTTGGTGTCCAATCCGTTCTCTTGCATAAACTCCACAATACTCTTACCGACAGAGTCGTTACCCACCTCAGATATAAAGTGGGCAGACACACCCAAACGTCCAAGCGTAACCATTGCATTAAAAACGCTACCACCCGGTACACCCTTTGTAGGGATACCGTTTTTAAATACAATATCATAGACTGTTTCGCCTATGCCAATAACCTTTTGCATTATGAAGTTGTTAGTTGTTAGTTAACCTCCTCCTCGCCACGCGAAAGAACACCAAGATA
>JAZONU010000020.1:0-1670 GCA_045654605.1 Candidatus Caccoplasma sp.
TCTCAAAGACGGAGAATTGTTCTTTAGCTCGAATAATTCGAAAGAATTTAAGAGAATGTGGAATAAAAAACGGAGTGATGACGGTATTTTCAAATGAACCTGTCATTCCAAACTCGGTTATCCCTACAAGCGAAAAAGGTAAACGCTTTACAGTAGGTACTGTTTCATATATACCAACAGTGTTTGGTTGTTATTTGGCATCGTATGCCATAAGAAAATTATCGGGAGTATGTTAAAAGCTGAAAATATACATAAAAGTTTCGATTCGCTTAAGGTCCTTAAGGGAGTTGATCTTGAGATTGCCAAAGGCGAGGTTGTTGCCATTGCAGGTAAAAGTGGTGCGGGAAAAACTACTCTATTGCAAATTTTGGGGACTCTTGATTGTGCAGATGAGGGTAGAGTTGTTATTAACGGAATGGAGGTTTCTGCACTTAAAGGTGATGCTTTGGCAGCTTTCCGTAACAGGCACATAGGCTTTGTTTTTCAGTTTCATCAACTATTGCCAGAGTTCTCGGCTTTAGAGAATGTAATGTTGCCTGCTCTTATTGCAAAAACATCTCAACGCGAGGCAGAGAAGAGAGCAAAAGAGTTACTCGATTTTTTGAATTTGAGTGAGAGATTTAAACATAAACCAGCACAACTATCGGGTGGAGAGAAACAACGTGTAGCTGTTGCTCGTGCTCTAATAAATAATCCCGATATAGTATTTGCAGATGAACCATCGGGAAGTTTGGATACAATACAGAAGGAGGAGCTACATTCGCTATTTCACAAATTGCGTAGTCAGATGGGACAAACTTTTGTTATTGTAACTCACGATATAAGTTTGGCTAATAGTGCCGACAGAGTTATATACATGAAAGACGGATTGATAGACTCTTCTTCGTTGATGTTGAAAGAAAATAAGTAAATAAAAAATAAACATATATTAAGATTATGGAAGATAATAAAAAGAAAGGGTTGGAGATTGAATTATCTCCTGAAGTTGCAGAAGGAATATATTCAAATCTTGCAATAATAGCACACTCTACATCAGAGTTTATTGTTGATTTTGCTCGTATTATGCCGGGAATAAATAAGGCTAATGTTAAATCGAGAATTATTCTTACTCCTGAACATGCAAAACGCTTGTTGTTTGCATTGCAAGATAATATAGCTCGCTATGAGGGTCAAAATGGAAAAATTAATTTGAATGGACAAGGAGGTACAGCAACTCCATTTGCAAATTAATCAATTATTTAATTAAAAATATTATCAAAAAACATAGTTATGAATCAACCATTGGTTATATATAACACCGTATCTCGCAAAAAAGAGATATTTAAATCGGTTACCGAGGGTAAAGCAGGTATGTATGTTTGTGGCCCAACAGTTTATGGCGACGGACACTTGGGACATGCACGCCCTGCAATAACTTTCGACCTTTTATTCCGTTACCTTCAACATATAGGATATAAGGTTCGTTATGTTCGTAACATCACAGACGTTGGTCACCTTGAGCATGATGCTGATGAGGGTGAGGATAAAATAGCTAAAAAGGCTCGACTTGATGCGTTAGAGCCTATGGAGGTTGTGCAATATTATCTCAATCGCTACCACAAAGCTATGGAGCGTTTGAATGTGTTGCCTCCAAGCATTGAGCCACACGCTTCGGGGCACATCATTGAGCA
>JAZONU010000021.1:0-2306 GCA_045654605.1 Candidatus Caccoplasma sp.
TGGCATTAAAAGAAGAAGGTAACGTGTTGCTACTCGACGAGCCAACCAACGATATTGACGTAAATACACTACGTGCTCTTGAGGAAGGATTGGAGAACTTTGCAGGATGTGCAGTGGTTGTATCGCACGACCGTTGGTTCCTTGACCGTATATGTACTCACATCTTAGCATTTGAAGGAAACTCTGAGGTATTCTTCTTTGAAGGAAGTTATTCTGAATATGAGGAGAATAAAAAAATGCGACTTGGAAATATTGAACCAAAACGTCCTCGTTACCGCAAGTTAATGGAGTAATTACAATATGGATAAATTTTAAGAGGCAGTCCCAAAAGGATTGCCTCTTATTGTTTAATTATATACCATAACATAAAGATTCAGATATGTTGCAAAAATAAGCCACAACATATAAGGGACATTAAGCCAAAATGCTACTTTGCGAATATCATAACATCTCTTCATATATAACAGCAATGCTATATCGAGTAAGAGAATATTTATAAATCCAAGCGTTGGTGATTGCAAGTAAAAGAAGAGGATGCTCCATAAAAAGTTTAGACCAAGTTGTATGATAAACAACATAACAGCACTTTTACGAATATATGAAGAATCTCCCCATACAACACCTAAAGAGATACCATTTAGTAGGTAAATAACACCCCAAGCAATGGGGAAAACAATGTTCGGAGGGGAGACGTACGATTTATTCAGATATGGATACCAATTTGTCAAAGAATACTCTTGTATATACCCTGCACTCATTCCAACTGCAAAACAGATAATAACACCAATGACAGCAACAATAAAAGTTGCACCTTTTTTTGAGTACTCCATATCTTAAATATTTTATACCTAAAACACACGAATAGTATATTTGGTTTTGGGGATTAAGATTGTATTAATAAAAATAACTTTTTAGTTAAAAAATAGCACCTCTTTTTATTAATTTTTATAATAAATATACGCTCTACCTTATTAATTTTTTATAAGTTTGTGACTTCAAATAAGAAAAAGTCTAAAAAATAAGTATATGGAGAAAAAACTAAATCTCGAAACATTATGTGTTCAAGCAGGTTGGACACCCAAAAAAGGAGAACCAAGAGTTGTGCCTATATATCAAAGTACAACTTTTAAATATGATACAAGTGAACAAATGGCTCGTTTGTTTGATTTGGAAGATAGCGGATACTTTTATACACGACTCCAAAATCCAACAAATGATGCAGTTGCTGCTAAAATTGCTGCATTGGAAGGTGGTGTAGCTGCAATGCTTACATCGTCAGGACAAGCTGCAAACTTCTACGCAATATTCAATATTTGTCAATCGGGAGATCATTTTGTTTCTTCATCTGCAATATATGGCGGTACATTTAATCTATTTTCTGTAACATTAAAGAAATTAGGTATTGAAGTAACATTTATCTCTCCTGATGCAACAGAAGAGGAGATGCAAGCTGCATTCCGTCCCAATACTAAAGCCTTGTTTGGAGAGACTATATCAAACCCTTCGCTTGAAGTTTTGGATATTGAAAAATTTGCTCGCATTGCTCATAAAAATGGAGTTCCATTAATTGTTGATAATACATTCCCAACACCAATAAACTGTCGTCCATTTGAGTGGGGTGCAGATATCGTTGTTCATTCAACTACAAAATATATGGATGGACATGCAACTGCAGTAGGTGGTTGTATTATAGATAGTGGAAATTTTGATTGGGATGCAAATGCTGAAAAATTTCCGGGTTTGTGTACTCCGGATGAGTCGTATCATGGTCTAACATATACTAAAGCATTTGGTAAAGGAGCATATATTACTAAAGCAACCGCGCAATTGATGCGAGACTTAGGAAGTATTCAAAGTCCACAAAATGCATTTTTGCTAAACATTGGCTTGGAAACACTCCATTTAAGAATGCCACGTCATTGTAGCAATGCACAAAAGGTAGCAGAATATTTATCTAATAATGAAAACGTAGCATGGGTAAACTATTGTGGATTACCCGACAATAAATACTACAATTTAGCAAATAAATATATGCCAAATGGTTCGTGTGGAGTAATTTCGTTTGGATTAAAAGGTGGACGAGAGGAGTGTATTAAATTTATGGATTCACTTAATTTCGTTGCAATTGTTACACACGTAGCAGATGCACGTACGTGTGTATTACACCCGGCAAGTCACACACACCGTCAATTATCAGATGAACAGTTGATTGAAGCTGGAGTACGTCCTGATTTGATACGTTTATCTGTAGGTATTGAAAATGTTGAAGATATAATTGCTGATATTGAGCAAGCTCTAAACGTATA
>JAZONU010000022.1:0-4691 GCA_045654605.1 Candidatus Caccoplasma sp.
ACGCCTTACCTCTGGGAACAATAGTAACCTTAACCAAAGGATTAGCATATTGTAAGAACCAGCTTAGAGTAGCGTGTCCTGCCTCGTGAATAGCAATAGAACGTTTCTCCTCTTCTGTTGTAATTTTTCCTCGTTTCTCTAATCCGCCGATTATACGATCTACAGCGTCCATAAAATCCTCTTTGCTGACAGTCTCCTTATCTCTACGAGCTGCAATCAAAGCAGCCTCGTTACAAACATTGGCAATATCAGCACCGGAGAAACCAGGAGTTTGTCTTGCAAGAATATCAACATCAACGCTTTCATCTATCTTAACTCCTTTTAAGTGTACATTAAAGATAGCTTTTCTATCGTTAAGTTCTGGAAGATCAATATATATCTGTCTGTCAAAACGACCGGCTCTTAATAGAGCCTTATCTAAAATATCAACACGGTTTGTAGCAGCAAGAATAATAACACCACTATTTGAACCGAAACCATCCATTTCGGTAAGAAGTTGGTTCAGTGTGTTTTCGCGTTCTTCGTTAGCACCCATACCAACATTTTTTCCTCTGGCTCTACCAACAGCATCAATCTCGTCAATAAAGACAATACAAGGAGCCTTCTCTTTTGCCTGTTTAAATAGGTCGCGAACACGCGATGCACCTACACCCACAAACATCTCAACAAAGTCCGAACCTGAAAGCGACAAGAATGGAACATTTGCCTCGCCGGCAACAGCCTTAGCCAAAAGAGTTTTACCTGTTCCTGGAGGGCCTACAAGCAAAGCGCCTTTAGGAATCTTACCACCTAAAACAGTATATTTTTTTGGGTTTCTCAAAAAGTCAACAATCTCTTCAACCTCCTGTTTTGCTTCTGACAAACCGGCAACATCGTTGAATGTAACTTTGATAGGTCCATTTTTATCAAAAACTTGAGCTTTGGCCTTTCCAACATTGAAAACACCACCGCCACCACCGCGACTTCCAGACATTCTACGCATCATGAATATCCAAAATACTACCAAAAGTAATATCGGACCAAAAGTCCAAAGAACGTCGCTAAAATCACTACTATCATCATACGTGATAGGAGCATTGAAGTTGAAATCCTCTTTCCATTTTGCGGTAGTTTCGCTAAAATTGTCAGCAGATGATATATTTACAATAAGTTTTGGGTTTTCTCCAACCTTATTAATATCCTTTTCGAGAACTTTTGCTGCTAAACTATCACTCAATATAGCTTCAAGAGTACCGCTGTTTCTAAAAACAGTAATCTTTTCAATTCCACCAGTACTATCGTTTTTGGCAATATTCTCAAATTCACTCCAAGATACCTCTTTACTCGCCGAGTCATCGTTCATGTAGTAAAGAGAAATAAGGGCAATTGCAATTAGCGAATATACCCAATATAGGTTTATTTTAAATCCTCCTTTTTTACTCATAAATAAAATAAATGTTGTTAATCAAGATCAGGAATTTCAGTTATTTGAGCATCACTCCAAAGTTGTTCTAACTTATAAAAATCTCTCACTTCAGGTAAAAATACATGTACATATAGATGACCATAATCTATAACAATCCATTGCGAATTTTTATAACCATCATATCCATAAGGTTTAATGCCAAGGTCAACTCTAACCTTTTCTCTTATATTATCTGCAACCGCAGCTACTTGAGTGGTTGATTTGGCTGTACAAATTATAAAATTTCTAACAGTGGCACCCTCAATATTAGAAAGGTCTGCAACAATAATTTTACCTCCTTTTTTATCTTGAATAGAATCAACAATAGTTGAAATAAGCTGTTCTTGAATATCCATTAATCTCTATCGCTATAAGTTATTAAAATATACTAAACAAACGCAAAAATAGTGCCAATTAGTAATTTATACCATTTCTGTCAATGTATATGCCAATATGTCGCAATCTATCTTAAAACAGGTTTAAGTTATGGCGAGGCACATACTCTATTTTCGCAAATACAAAATATCTGCAAAGATAACTCTAAAATACCAAATAGCTCTTATTCTCATTCTTAAAAAGTTTTAAGTTTTTTAATATAAATAACCTCTTAATCTCTTTACTCTTTTGGGTGTTAATCTCTTTTTTATCAAAACTTATAACTTATAGCTGATAACTAACAACTAATAACAAAAAACTAAAAAAAATATATTAATTTCGCTTTCGCAAAAAACTATAAGAAATGATAACAATAGAACAACTAAAAGAGACAGAAGAACGCAAGTTGGCGTTGAGGAGGTATCTTTGACCCCGACGGAAAGAAAATAGAGTTGGAAGAGGAGGAGTTGCGAACACATGTTCCCGATTTTTGGAACGATCGCGACAAAGCCGAGTTGCAAATGAAAAAGATAAAAGAGCTCAAATATTGGATTGATGGTTACAATCAGGTAGCCGCTGCAGTAGAGGAGTTGCAACTCGCCTATGAATTTGTAAAAGAGGGCATTGTCGAGGAGAGCGATGTTGATAAAGCATACGAACGTGCCATGAATTTGGTGTCAGAATTAGAACTTCGCAATATGCTACGACGCGAAGAGGATAAGATGGATGCCGTAATAAAGATAAACTCTGGTGCTGGTGGTACTGAGAGTCAGGATTGGGCAGAGATGCTTATGCGAATGTATTCGCGTTGGTGCGAGTCAAAAGGCTACAAACTTGCAATTGACCACTTAATTGAAGGCGATGAAGCAGGAATTAAAACAGTAACAATGCATGCCGAAGGAGCATTTGCTTACGGTTACCTGAAAGGTGAAAACGGAGTACACCGTTTAGTCAGAGTATCGCCCTACAATGCACAAGGAAAAAGAATGACCTCATTTGCTTCGGTATTTATAACACCGCTTGTAGATGACTCAATAGAGGTAAAAGTTGATATGGCTGCAGTATCGTGGGATACATTCCGTTCGGGAGGAGCAGGAGGGCAGAACGTAAACAAAGTAGAGTCAGGAGTTCGACTACGCTATAATTTCAAAGACCCATACACAGGCGAGGAGGAGGAAATTTTGATTGAGAACACTGAAACACGCGACCAACCCAAAAACCGCGAAAATGCTATGCGACAACTTCGTTCAATATTATACGACAAAGAGCTGAAGCATCGTATGGAGGAACAAGCAAAAGTAGAAGCCGGAAAGAAAAAAATAGAGTGGGGATCACAGATTCGCAGTTACGTATTTGATGACCGTCGAGTTAAAGATCACCGCACAAACTATCAAACATCCGATGTAGGCGGAGTAATGGATGGAGATTTAGATCAATTCATAAAATCGTACCTAATGGAGTTTGGAGGAGAATAATAACAGTTTAAGCGAGAAGCAATGGAACAATTAAAAGTAATAAAAGTAGGCGGAAAAATAGTAGAAGAAAACGATACGCTAAACGTATTGTTAAATGACTATGCTAAGGTTGAGGGACGTAAAATACTTGTGCATGGCGGAGGACGTTCGGCAACAAAAATATCGGCACAACTCGGAATTGAAACTCAAATGATAGACGGACGTCGAGTAACCGATGCCGAAACACTTAAAGTGGTAACAATGGTTTACGCCGGATTGGTAAACAAAACAATCGTAGCATCATTGCAAGCTCGAGGAATAAATGCCATAGGCGTATGTGGGGCAGATGCTGGTATAATACTTTCTAACAAACGACCAGCTACCCCTATTGACTATGGTTATGTAGGAGATGTTGTAAAGGTAGATGGAGATATGTTGGCAAATCTTCTAAACGGAGGAACATACCCTGTTGTAGCACCAATAACACACGACGGAGCAGGAAATCTTTTGAATACTAATGCCGACACTATTGCAAGTGAGGTGGCAAAAGGAGTTGCAGAAAAATTTGAAGTAACCCTTATCTATTGCTTTGAGAAACCCGGAGTATTGATGGATGAAAATGACGATAACTCTGTAATACCTCTAATTGACAAAGCAAAATTCGAAGAATTAAAAACATCAGGAGTTGTATCTGGAGGAATGTTGCCCAAACTCCAAAGTGCATTCAAAGCATTGGAGTCTGGCGTGAAAGAGGTTGTAATAACTCACGCTTCAGCCATAGATAACCCCAATGCAGGAACGCATATCATTTTATAGTTGTTAGTTTTTAGCTGTTAGCTTTTAGCATATTTAATCTGCTATACTGACAACTAAAAACTACCCCAAAGGGGCAACGAAGTTAACAACTAACAACTACTCGTTGCCTCAAATCTCTCTTGCTGGCTCATTTCAGCCAAACCCTTAACAACCTTCAAATCAAGGTTTAGCATCTTTGCCAAACGACTGCCATACTCAACGTCGGCAAGATAGCAGTGTGCACAGTGCCTTAGTTTAACATTTTCAGAAACAGGCATAATATCGGCAACAGTGTTATTGAGAAGCAACAAACGCTTATCCTCCGTCATTAAACGATAGAGATTACCGGGTTGATAAAAACAATCATCCTCTCTATCCTCATACGGATTATATCTCATACTCTCCCCATCTGAAGGAGAATAAGAATTAACAATATCCTTTGTATTCCATTCGCCAATACTATTAGGAGAGTAACCCTTTGTAGCTCCCAAATTTCCGTCAACACGCATTTGTCCATCCCTATGAAAACTATGAACAGGGCACTTTGCTCTATTAACAGGAATTTGGTCGTGATTTACCCCAAGACGGTAGCGTTGAGCATCACCATAAGAGAATAATCTGCC
>JAZONU010000023.1:0-7766 GCA_045654605.1 Candidatus Caccoplasma sp.
TAAACATGAGAAAATATCTTTGTATACCTCTTTATTGCAATTCTTGTTAAGGTTATTTTTCAATAAATTTTCAACTTCGTTTTTTACGATATCGTCGTTAAGATTTTTTTCGTATTTAGCGATAGCTTCGTTGTATCTGTCCATCTTATTGTAATTTAGGGTTATTTATATGTCGTAAATTATCTCTCTCTGTTTTCTTTTGAATATTTCGTTCAAGAGCCTCTGTGAGGTCTATTCCTGTTTGATTAGCAATACAGATAACTACCCACAATAAATCTGCTAATTCATCGGATAACTCTTTGTCTTTGTCGCTATCTTTAAACGATTGTTCTCCGTATTTTCTTGCCATTATCCTGGCTACCTCGCCAACTTCTTCGGTTAAGATAGCCATATTGGTAAGCTCGTTAAAGTAGCGTTTACCATACTTTTTAATCCATTCATCAACTATTTGTTGTGCCTCTTTTATTGTCATCTATTCTCTGTTTTTAGAGTCTATTACTATTGTTACAGGCCCACTATTTTCTAATGATACCAACATGTCTGCCCCAAACTCTCCCTGTTTTACCTCTTTCCCTGTCAGTAGTTCAATCTCTTTACAGAAATTTTCGTACATAGGAATTGCAGTTGAATGTCCGGCAGCTCTTATATATGATGGTCTGTTGCCTTTTTTAGTTGCTGCGTATAGTGTAAATTGACTTACAACTAAAATCTCCCCATCAACGTCTTTTACAGATAGGTTCATAACCCCCTTTTCATCATCGAAAATACGAAGATTTACAGCTTTTGCAGTTAGCCATTTTAGATCTTCTTCGGTATCTGCCTCTTCAACTCCAAGTAAAATTAGTAATCCTTTACCTATTGCTGATTTTAGTTTGTTATCTATTGTTACGGATGCTCGGTTTACTCTCTGTATAACAATTCTCATAGCTATGAAAAGGTTTTGTTTTGTTGTGCGAAATTAATGATATTTTCTCACTTATACGCTATACGAAGTTAAATATCTATTTCTTTAGCCCATTTATCAGAATATTAGCTTTTGATTTTCCTACAAGACTTTCAATCTCTTGATAATCAGCTTCTTTAATGCGTTTTATGCTTTTGAAAGTCTTGATTAACAGCTCTTTTGTTTTTTGACCTATACCCTTTATGCTATCAAGTTCTGAAACAACTTGAGCTTTGCTCCTTTTTTTGCGATGATGTGTTATTCCAAAACGGTGAGCTTCATCTCTCATGTGCTGTATAACTTTGAGTGATTCTGAATTTTTATCGATGTATAGAGGTACAGAATCGTTAGGGAAGTATATCTCTTCTAATCTCTCGGCAATACCTATAATTGCGATTTTACCATATAACCCCAACTCTTTTAATATTTCAACTGCTACGCTTAATTGTCCTTTTCCTCCGTCAACTACTATTAATTGTGGTAAATTACTTCCTTCGTCTAATAACCGTTTATACCGACGATAAATAACCTCTTGCATCGTAGCGTAGTCATTTGCACCAATTACTGTTTTTACGTTGAAATGGCGGTAATCCTTTTTTGAAGGTTTCGCATTTTTAAACACAACACATGCTGATACAGCATTTGTACCTTGTGTGTTTGAATTATCAAAACACTCCATGTGGTGAGGAAGTTCGTTAAGATGAAAATCTTTTGCAAGTTGTCTTAGTATTCGTGTAGTTCTTTGTTCTGGGTTTAGTTTTTCTGATTGTTTTGTTAAATCAATTCTGTATTGAATCGCATTTTTTGTTGATATTTGCAGTAAATGGCGTTTATCTCCTCGCTGAGGAACTGTAACTAAGTAATGTTTTGACTCTACTCCAAATTCAAAAGGAACGATAACTTCGCGAGCATCGCTTCCGAATCTTTCGCGTAATTCTGTTACACCAAGTGCGAGAATATCTTCTTTCTCCTCATCAATTCTTTTTTTGTATGATATTGTCATACTCTGTACTATTGCTCCTTCTCGAATGTTCATATAGTTTATATATACGGTACCTTCGTAATCTTCATATCCGAATACATCGACATTATGAACGCTTGAATTTACAATTACAGATTTTGAACGATAATTTTCTAATAACTGATACTTCTCTTTTATCTTTTGAGCCTCTTCAAATTTTAATTCTGACGATAGTTGTTGCATCTCTTTTATTAAAATTTGCGATAACTCTGTTGTTTCGCCATTAAGGATTTGTCGAGCTTGTTTTATATATTCCTCGTATTTCTCAGCATTTTCTAATCCTACGCACGGAGCATTACAGTTTTTAATATGAAACTCTAAACATTTTGAGAATTTCCCACTTTTTATCCTCTCATTTGTGAGTAAGAATGAGCATGAACGGATAGGGTAGAGTCTTTTTATAAGCGATAATACAACTTTGGCCATATTAACATTGCTATATGGTCCATAGTATTTTGAACCATCTTTAATAACAGTTCTTGTAAGAAATATGCGAGGGAATGGCTCCTTTTTAACAACAATCCAAGGGTATGTTTTGTCGTCTTTAAGAAGTATGTTGTATTTTGGTTGATGCTCTTTTATCATTGAGTTCTCGAGGTGTAGTGCATCTTCTTCACTCTCTACTATAAAATATTTTAAATCCTCAATATGCTTAACCAACATCGAGGTTTTTATACTTTGATTGTTTTTATTAAAATATGAAGAAACTCTTCTTTTTAAGTTCTTAGCTTTACCCACATAAATAATAACACCATCTTTGTTGAAATACTGATAAACACCAGGTTTTTCTGGCATTACAGAGATGATGTTCTTTATTCTATTTAGTGTTTCGCTATTCATATTTTTAGCATTGTTTCACGTGGAACAATTGGTTTATGAATATGATTATTCTTATATGCTACTAAATAAATCAGATGTTTATTAACTAACAACTAAAAGCTAACAACCGACCTATCTACCTAAAAGCATCAATAGGATGTTTATATCATTAGGAGATATACCCGGAATACGTCCAGCTTGAGCAATAGTTTCAGGGTCAATCTTAGATAATTTTTGACGTGCTTCAATGGTAAGTTGAGTAATTTCGTTATAGTTGAATTTGCCTTTTATGCGAATATTCTCTAAGCGAGAAATTTTATCTGCAATAAGTTTTTCACGCTCAATATAGCCTTCATATTTTAAAAGTATCTCTGCTGCTTCGAGAATCTCCTCTTTTCGATTTTTGATTTTATCAACTTCGCGTTTGAATGGAGTTACAATTTCAATAACATCATAGATGTTCAATTGAGGACGAAGCATAAGATCGGCAAGTTTTACACCCTGTTTCAAAGGTGATGTACCTTTCTTCTCCAAAGCCTCGTTAACGTATGCAGTTTTTACTGAGAAGTTGCGACAGAAATCTATGATTCTGTTTAGCTCCTCTTTTTTACTTTGAAGTAAACCGTAACGCTCTTTTGTTGCCAAACCAATGTTATATGACTTTTCGGTTAGGCGCATATCTGCATCGTCTTGTCGTAGCAGAATTCGGTATTCTGCACGTGAAGTAAACATGCGGTAAGGCTCATCCACTCCTTTTGTAACAAGGTCGTCGATTAGAACTCCTATGTACGCCTCATCTCTGCGAAGTACGAAATCCTCTCCGCCATGGCAACGGATATGGGTATTTATACCTGCAACCAAACCTTGTCCGGCAGCCTCTTCGTAGCCTGTGGTTCCGTTAACCTGACCTGCAAGATATAGGTTCTTAATAACCTTGCTCTCTAATGTGTGGTTAAGTTGAGTAGGTTCAAAGTAATCATACTCTATGGCATAACCAGGGCGATAGATATGTACGTTACGCAATGCGGGAATCTCTTGCAAAGCTCTAATTTGAATATCAATTGGAAGCGACGAAGAGAAACCGTTTAGATAAAATTCATTTGTATTCTCACCTTCGGGTTCAAGGAAGAGTTGATGCTCCATCTTGTCGGGGAAGGTGTGAAGTTTAGTCTCTATACTTGGACAGTAGCGAGGACCGATACTTTGAATTTGTCCGTTGTAAAGAGGAGAGTCGGGGAGACCTTCAAGAAGAATCTCATGTACCCTTGGGCTTGTATAAACACTCCAGCAGCTAACCTGTTTTAGTTGGCGAGGTTTAAAGTCAAGGTAAGAAAACTTATGGAAATCGTCCTCTCCACCTTGCTCGGTACATAAAGAGAAGTCGATACTCCTGGCATCAATTCTTACAGGAGTACCAGTTTTCATTCTTCCAACTGTTATGCCCTCTTGAGCCAATTGTTCCGAGATTCCGTACGATGCAGGTTCCGAAATTCTGCCACCTACAAATTGAGTACGACCAATGTGCATCAAGCCATTTAAGAAAGTTCCCGATGTAATAACAACCGATTTAGCAAAGAACTCAACTCCAAGTTGAGTTTTAACGCCCATAACGGTTTTGTTTTTAATAATTAATTGATTTACAGAGTCTTGCCATAAATAAAGATTAGGGGTATTCTCTATAATCCCACGCCACTCTTGAATGAATTTAGCTCTGTCGCTTTGAGCTCGAGGACTCCACATTGCCGCACCTTTTGAACGGTTAAGCATACGAAATTGAATAGCTGTGCGGTCGGTAACAATACCCGTGTAACCGCCGAGAGCATCAATCTCTCTAACAATTTGTCCTTTTGCAATACCACCAATAGCAGGATTACAGCTCATTTGTGCAATCTTGTTAAGGTCCATTGTAATAAGCAGGGTTTTAGAACCCAAGTTAGCAGCAGCCGTAGCTGCCTCGCAACCTGCATGACCTGCACCCACAACAATAACGTCGTATGAAAATTCCATAATCTTTAAATAGGTTTCGAAACTTGGTGCGAAGTTACAAAAAAACTTTCAGCCGAAAGGTATCGACTGAAAGTAATATTATATTAGAACTTTGTAAAAAGCTCTTTATCCTAAAATAAGAGACAGAGCCTTGTCTTCTGCAGCCTCCATAATTTCGCGTTCTCCCTCTCCTTTATCGTTAATTCCGCAAAGGTGCAGGATGCCATGAATAATTACGCGGTGTAGCTCACGTTCATACTCTTGCGAAAACTGTTCGGCATTGGTGCGTACTGTGTCAAGGCTGATAAACAAATCGCCCGAAATTGTTGAGCCAGCAGAGTAGTCGAATGTAATAATATCGGTGTAGTAATCGTGATCCAAGAATTGACGATTAACCTCCAAAATCTTTTCGTCATCGCAAAATATATACGAAATCTCTCCGCATCGCTTACCATACGAGGCTGCCACCTCTTTTACCCACGATGTGATTTTACTCTTGCTTATCTGGGGCATATCAATACCCTCGTTATAATAGTTAATTGCCATATCTGAATATCTGTCTTATCTTTCGCAAAAGTACAAAAAAGAGATAGAATTACGAAACTATATATTTATATGATTAAATAAGTTATTATCCTCTTTCCCTAATGATTATCAAATTCCCTTCTCTATGTATGTTTAGGCTACAAATACCAAGAGATTGCGGCATATATGCGTCTTCCTTTAGGAACTATAAAGAGCAGAATATTCTTTATTCGACAAAAGCTACAAATTTTATTTAAAGATTATAGGGATAATATCTAAATAGAGACTGCTATGACGCAAATAAACGTCGATATTTAGCTGAAATAAGATTAGATGAAGAACTTGTTGGTATGACAGATTTAAGCGTTTCTCGCTGAAATAAATTAGGTATTGAATGAATTATATATAATTATACCCTTCTGGGTATAATGGGCGTGTTGGAAGATAAAATTATACCCGATATGGTGTAATTAAGTTATTTAAATTTGTTTTTATAAAAAACGAGGTTGTCTTTCTCAAAAAAGAGATAAGACAACCTCGTTAAATTCTTTAATGTTTTGCTCGATACTTGATTTTTTAAGAGATTATAGTTTTACATCAATCTCATCTTTTAAATCTATTTCGTTTCGCTTGTTATCAAAAATCTTATACTCAAGCATAGCGAGCGACTGATTCGGTATGATTTTGAAGAAGAGTGAATATTTAAGTTTCCACTTCATCTTCAGCGAGAATATGCCGCTGTTTAGATATGCGGCTACGTAAGGATGCAAATGCAACGAGAACTTTTTAACCCGCATCTTTTTTACGAGATAAGCTATCTTTTCTTCTAATCTGTCAACAAATAAGATAGAAGATGAGATTTTACCTTTACCATAACATACGGGGCAATTTTCTGTTACTGCAATATCGAGCACTGGCCTAACCCTATGGCGTGTAATTTGCATCAGACCAAATTTTGTCAGAGGCAGAATGTTGTGTTTTGCTCTATCGGTTGACATAAGCTCTCGCATACGATCGTATATCAATTGTCTATTATCGGCATTATCCATATCGATAAAGTCAACTACAATTATACCTCCCATATCGCGTAAACGCAACTGATGTGCAATCTCTTCGGCTGCTGCCAAGTTAACCTCTACAGCGTTCTCCTCTTGTCCGTCAGCCTTTGAACGGGGTCCGCTGTTAACGTCAATTACATGCAAAGCCTCGGTATGCTCAATAATAAGGTAAGCTCCGCTTTTTATTGCAATTGTTCTTCCGAAAGACGATTTTATCTGCTTCGTAATTGCAAAATTATCGAAGATGGGCAACTCGCCCGAATATAGTTTTATAAAACCTTTTCTCTCGGGAGCAATTAAACTTACATAATTCTCAATCTCGGCAAATGTATCCTTGTCGTTAACATAAATATTTTCGAACGAAGGATTATACAAATCGCGTAAAACAGCTACCGCACGTGATGTCTCGGCATTAACCAACGACGGAACTTTAGCTCGTTGAACTCTCAACATTGCCTCCTCCCAGCACTTAACCAAAGTTTTTAACTCATTGTCGAGCTCGGCAACTTTTTTGCCCTCGGCAACCGTGCGTACAATAACCCCAAAGCCTTGAGGTCTGATACTTTGAATAAGTTGTTTTAATCGAGTACGTTCAGAATTTGATTTAATCTTTTGCGATAGCGAAACTTTATCGCTAAAAGGTACAAGCACCAATAACCTTCCCGGTATAGTAACCTCTGCGGTTAAACGTGGGCCTTTTGTGGAGATTGGTTCTTTTGTGATTTGCACTAAAATTTCATCTCCTACGTTAATGGCTTTTTCGATTGAACCCTCCTTTTCAAGTTCGGGTTGCATTCTGAACTTCGCGAGTGGCTCGGGCTGTTTCTTACGATCAGAGGTTATCTGTTTTAGATACTTCTTAATACTGTAAAAATGTTCGCCTAAATCAAGATAGTGAAGAAACGCTTCCTTACTGTATCCTACATCTATAAACGCAGCATTTAAACCCGGCATTGTCTTTTTGACGCGAGCAAGGTATATATCGCCTACCGAAAACGATACGCCCCTCGGCTCCTTTTGCAACTCTACCAGACGTTTGTCTTCTAGTAAGGCAATTGAGACCTCTTTTTGCTGCACATCAACCACTAATTCTGTTGTTGCCACGTCTAAAAATCGTTTATAGTTAGTTTTATCTCAAAATTGTATAGAGCATATACCATCCGCTGATGGTACTAAATCTCTATAAGTAAAAAAATCAAAGAACAATATCGTTGTAGATTAAGTCCTTTGATTTTTTTCTTCACTTTCAGAAATGTCGCCTATGCGACTCAATAATCTGCCTGATTTTTAATCATGCAAAAGCAAATTAAAACAATCAGCGACTATTATTTCTTCTTGTGTCTGTTCTTACGTAATCTTTTTTTACGTTTGTGTGTAGCCATTTTATGGCCTTTTCTTTTTTTACCGCTTGGCA
>JAZONU010000024.1:0-2122 GCA_045654605.1 Candidatus Caccoplasma sp.
AATTGGATTCTACAATATTTGTAAAATTTGACCATACATCTGCTTGCATATAAGATTCTTTAGAACCAATTGGAACATATAATGTTATTGAAGAATAATCATTCAATATTGATTGTGAAGTATTTTCATCTTTTCCAATAAATGCATCATCAGAACAAATAGGCGGAAGTTTACTTAAAGAGAATATTTCTGTCAATTCATGACAATAAGCAAATGCACAACTTCCTATATTTGTTATATTATCGTGAATTGTTATTGATACCAAATCGTCACATCCTCTATACATATTTGCAGATATTTCATTTATATTAGTTGGGATTTTTAAGTTGATACCATTATCATCACAATCTACAACAGACAATTTTCCTCCATATTTTAGAGGATTAGAAGTTTCATCAACAAACTGAATATTACTCCAAGATTCTATATCTTTAACACAGACTTCTTTTATATTTTTACATTCACTAAATGCATATCCACCAATAGTTGTTAAATTTACAGGAATAGTTATTGAGTTTAAACCTGAATAAGCATAAGCTTCTACACCTATTTCAGTAACACTCTCTGGCATATTTATTGAGGTTAAAGATATACAATTAAAAAATGTTCCAATATTTATTGTTGCAATACTCTTTGGTAATGATACAGAAGATAAGTTTGTACAATAAGAAAATGCCCATGAACCAATAGATGTAACACAATCAGGTATTGTTATTGATGTTAATAAAGAACCTGAAAAAGCATATTTATCAATAGAAGTTACTCCATCAGGGATGTCATAATTTAAATCTCCTCCAATATATCTTATAAGTTTTGTTTTATCTTTATTGAATAGATGTCCTTGATATGACGTATATTCTGTGTTATCGGCAGAAATCTCAAAACTGGAGATATTTCCACAATATCCAAATGCACCAGTACCAATTCTTGTAACCGTATTAGGGATATATAATGAGGTTAAATTTATACATCCCTCAAATGCATAGCTATCAATTATAGTTACTCCTTCTGGAATACCTATTGATGTAAGTAATGAACAGGATGCAAAAGCTTTTTCTCCAATTTTTGTAACAGTACTGGGTATGGTTACAGAAGTTAATTCATAACAACTGCAAAAAGCGTAGTCTGCTATCGAAATAACACTTAATTCCTTACCATTATATTCCACAGTAGATGGAATATTTACAACACCTCTATAAAGATCTCCTGTTTCGCATGCGACAACATCAACGCCCTGTACTGAACGACGATTGTAATAAATAGTTACACCATCACTATTTTTTACTCCAAAAGCAAAAAGATTTATAGGGAATAGACTTATAATAATGAGATATATGTATATATTCTTCATAAGGACAAAAAATAACTTTATAAATTATTAATTGAATTAATAATATTCTCCGCAAGTTCTCTGCTTAATGCTTTTACATCTACATTTAAGCCTGCTTGTTTTATCTCTATTTTAGGCTCTACGATATTCCATTGCATACGCTCGGCAAATGCAGTAAGGCGTTTTACGGCTTGTCCTGCCCATGAATACGAACCAAAGCAAGCAAAAGTTTTATTCTTTATCATTCGCCCCTCTAACTTAACTGTTAAATCTGCTACTTTTGGAAACAACTCTGAATTATATGTTGGAGAACCCAATATAAGTGTGTTGTATTTGAATACGTCTCGCAATACAAAAGATGCATCTACATCTGATAGATCGTGCAATACAACATTTTTTACCCCCTCTTCAATTAATGCTTCATAGATATTTTTAGCTACATCGGCTGTGTGTCCATACATACTTCCGTATGCTATTACAACACCCTCCTCGCTTTCGTAACGAGCCATTTTAAGATAGTGTTCAACCACATAGCCTATTTTATCGTGCCATACAGGACCGTGAGTTGAACATATGTAGTTTATTGGTAATGATGATAACTTCTCTATTGCTTTTTCTACAGGTCCTCCATATTTTCCTACTATATTTGAGTAATAACGATACATTTCGTCAGTTACCAATACCATATCTGCATCTACGTCCATTATTCCGTTTTCCAACGAACCAAATGCACCAAATGCATCGCCTGAAAAGAGTATCCCCTCTCCTTCTACGTAGGTCATCATTGTTTCG
>JAZONU010000025.1:0-6407 GCA_045654605.1 Candidatus Caccoplasma sp.
AAAAGGAAGGCAAGATATTGCAATAATGCCACAAGTAGGCGGAACATTAACAAAACTATGTGTTGAAGAGGGACAAAGAGTAAAAAAAGGAGAAGTAATGTTCATAATAGACCAAGTTCCTTATAAAGCAGCATACGAAACAGCAAAAGCAAATGTTGAAGCAGCAACAGCAGCATACGAAACAGCCAACTTAAATTACGAAAGCCGTCAAGAGCTATACAAAGAGAATGTTGTTTCGGAGTTCGATTTAAAAACAGCTAAAAATTCAATGCTTGCAGCAAAAGCACAACTATCACAAGCACAAGCACAATTAACAAATGCTGAAAACAGCCTTTCATACACTGAGGTTAAAAGCCCTGCTGACGGAGTTGTAGGAATATTACCTTACCGAGTTGGAGCATTGGTAGGTCCATCAATGATGCAACCTCTTACAACAGTATCAGACAATTCTGATATGTATGTCTATTTCTCAATGACAGAAAACCAACTATTGACAATGGTTAGAGAGTATGGATCAAAAGAAAATGCACTAAAAAATATGCCCGAGATTGAGTTAAGACTCAATGACAAATCGGTTTATGGTCCAAAAGGAAAAATTGAAACAATAAGTGGAGTTATTGATCCTGCAACAGGAACAGTAAGTTTAAGAGCAGTTTTCCCCAACAAAGAGGGATTACTTCATTCAGGAGGAGCAGGAAGTGTAATTGTGCCTGTAACTTATGCTGATGCAGTTGTTATTCCTCAAAATACTACATTTGAGATGCAACACATGACATTTGTTTATAAAGTTGTTGAAGGAAAAACCGTTGCAACACCTGTGCAAGTATTGAAAGTAGATGGAGGAAAAGATTGTATAGTTGAGATGGGACTATATCCTGGCGATACAATTGTAGCAGAGGGAGTTTCTCTTCTTCGTGAGGGAATGCCCATTAAAGAGAAAAAAGCTCCTGCACAACAAGCACAACCTACAAAATAATTAACTCGAGGAGGAAGAAATAATGAATTTAAAGAAATTTATAGAGAGGCCCGTACTTTCAGCGGTAATCTCAATCATAATAGTAATTATGGGTGTGATTGGATTAACCAACCTCCCCATAGAGCAATATCCCAATATTGCTCCTCCAACAATTGTGGTAAATGCAACCTACTATGGAGCAAATGCCGAAACAATTCAAAAAGCGGTAATCGCACCACTTGAGGAGGCAATAAACGGAGTTGAGGATATGACATATATGACCTCAACAGCTTCAAACTCAGGTTCGGCACACATCACTGTATATTTTAAACAGGGAACAGACCCTGATATGGCGGCCATAAACGTACAAAACCGCGTATCAAGAGCAAGTGGACGTTTACCTCAGGAGGTTAAGCAGGTGGGAGTAACCACTATGAAACGTCAAACAAGTATGTTGCAAATTTTCTCACTTCACAGTCCCAATGGAATGTATGATGAGAACTTCCTTGCAAACTACATAAGCATAAATATCAAGCCCCAAATCCTTCGTATCACTGGAGTAGGAGATATAAATGTTATGGGAGGAGAGTATAGTATGCGTATATGGTTGAAACCCGATGTGATGGCAACCTATAAACTTATGCCCTCTGATGTTACAGCAGCTTTGGCGGAGCAAAACATCGAAGCAGCAACCGGACAATTCGGAGAAAATTCGGGAGAAACATTCCAATATACAATGAAGTATAAAGGACGTTTGATGACACCCGAAGAGTTTGGAGATATAATAATACGCTCTTCTTCTGATGGCGAAATATTAAGACTAAAAGATGTCGCTGATGTGGAGATGGGAAAAGAGAGTTATGCCTACAGAGGTTCTATGAACGGTCACCCTGGTGTGATGGCTATGGTTTTCCAAACAGCGGGATCAAATGCAACAGCCGTAAACGAGGAGATAGACAAACTTCTTGAAGAGGTAAGAAAAGACCTGCCAAGCGGAATAGAACTTGATCAAGTAAACAGTTCAAACGACTTCTTGTATGCATCAATCGAGAATGTAATTCGTACTCTATTCGAAGCAATATTGCTTGTAATATTGGTGGTATATATTTTCCTTCAAGATTTCCGTTCTACATTGGTTCCATTGGTAGGAATTGTAGTATCTCTTGTTGGAACATTTGCCTTTATGCTTGCTGCAGGATTTAGTCTTAACCTTATAACATTGTTTGCTCTTGTACTTGTATTTGGTACGGTGGAGGACGATGCCATTATTGTTGTTGAGGCGGTACAGGCTAAATTTGATGCAGGATACCGTTCTGCTAAAAAAGCGAGTGTTGATGCCATGAAAGGTATTAGCAATGCGGTAATAACATCATCTTTGGTATTTATGGTGGTGTTTATCCCTATATCGTTTATGGGAGGAACATCAGGAGTATTCTATACACAATTCGGATTAACAATGGCAGTTGCCGTAGGTATCTCTGCAATCA
Organism: Candidatus Caccoplasma sp.; assembly: GCA_045654605.1. Taxonomy (GTDB): domain Bacteria; phylum Bacteroidota; class Bacteroidia; order Bacteroidales; family G3-4614; genus Caccoplasma_A. The sequence continues at coordinate 2,443 of JAZONU010000025.1, forward strand.
ATGCCTTAACATTAAGTCCGGCATTGTGTGCCCTATTGTTAAAACCATATCTAAACGAAGATGGAACACAAAAACAAAACTTTGCTGCACGATTCCGTAAAGCCTTCAATGCTGCATTCGGATCAATGGCAGAGAAGTATCGCAAGGTGGTAATGCTATTTGTAAAACGCAAATGGTTAGCCTGGGCTCTTGTCTTCTGTACAATAGGATTGTTGGGATACTTTATGAGAACAACAAAAACAAGTCTTGTGCCTAATGAGGACTTAGGATTTGTTATTGTAAACGTAAGTGCAGCACCTGGTAGCTCGTTGAACCAAACCGATGAGATAATGGTAAAAGTTCAACAACGAATTCAAATGATACCTGAAGTAGAGTATTTGCAAAAGGTATCAGGGTACGGAGTACTTTCAGGACAAGGAAACTCTTTCGGATTATTTATGGTTCGTTTGAAAGATTGGAGTGAACGTACAAACGAGGGATCTGATGTAGAAAGTGTAATAAAGAAGATATACGGATATACAATGGATATAAAGGATGCACAAGTCTTTGCCATTTCTCCGGGTATGATTCCTGGATATGGTATGGGTAATGCACTTGAAGTCCACATGCAAGACATAGCAGGAGGTGATGTAAACACCTTCTTTATGGAGACTCAAAAATACTTGGGAGCACTTATGCAACGTCCTGAAATAGCAAAGGCATACTCAACATTTGATATTCGTTATCCACAATGGAAAGTAAGTGTAGATGCTGCAAAATGTAAACGAGCAGGAATAACACCAAACTTAGTTCTTAGCACATTATCGGCATATTATGGAGGACAATATGTTTCGGACTTTAACCGTTTCTCAAAAGTTTATCGAGTAATGATGCAAGCCGATTCAAAATATCGTTTGAACGAAAAATCGCTTGATAACACATTTGTTAAGACAGGAACAGGAGAGATGGCTCCATTAAGTCAGTTTGTATCTCTCGAGAGAGTATATGGAGCAGAAACACTATCTCGTTTCAATATGTTCAACTCAATACAGGTAAGTGCTATGCCTAATCCAGGATACAGTACAGGAGAGGCTCTTGCCGCAGTTAAAGAGACAGCAGAACAGGTATTGCCACGTGGATATGGATACGATTTTGGAGGTATAACTCGTGAAGAGGAGTCACAAACAAACAATACCATAATAATATTTGGTATATGTATATTGATGATGTACCTTATTCTTGCAGCATTGTATGAGAGCTTTGTTATTCCATTTGCAGTAATTTTGGTAATCCCTGCCGGATTGATGGGAAGTTTTGCCTTTGCCAAGATGATGGGGCTTGAAAACAACATCTATTTGCAAACAGGATTAATCATGCTTATTGGATTGATAGCAAAAACAGCAATTTTGTTAACCGAGTATGCCGTAGAACGTCGTAGAGCAGGAATGGGAATTACCGAGGCAGCATTGAGTGCAGCAAAAGCACGTTTGCGTCCAATCTTAATGACAGCTCTTACAATGATTGTAGGTATGTTGCCATTGATGGTATCGCACGGTGTAGGAGCAAATGGTAACCGTTCACTTGGAACAGGTGTTGTAGGAGGTATGTTAATAGGAACAATAGCATTATTGTTTATAGTACCATCGCTATACATAACATTCCAATGGTTAGAAGAGAAGATAAAACCTGTAAAAAGACATAAGACTCAAGACCTTCAAATCAAACACGATATCGAAGAGGTAATAAAAGAGAAGAAGGCTCAAAAAGGAGAAGCATAAATCAAATGAAAATTATGATGAAAAAATTATTAATACTTACCGTAGTTGCTACCCTTTTGGGTAGCTGCGGCTTGTATGGAAAATACAAACCACAAGAAGAAGTACCTGCAAATCTATATGGCGAAGAGATAACTGCAACCGATAGTAGCAGTTTAGCAGATCTTTCGTGGAGAGATATGTTTACCGATCCCAAATTACAAGCACTAATTGATACAGCATTAGTTCGCAATGTTGATTTAAGAACAATTCAATTAAACGTAGAGCAGGCCGAAGCAGCTATGATACCTGCAAAATTGGCATATCTTCCTTCAATAGCCCTTGCTCCACAAGGCGGATTTAACTATGTGGCAATGAATGGCGGAGTAACAACAAAAACATATACAGCACCAGTCTCTGCATCGTGGGAGATTGATATATTCGGAAAGTTGACCAATGCAAAACGAAAAGCAAAAGCAACATTAGAGCAAACACGCGACTATGAACAAGTTGTAAAAACACAACTTATATCAGGAGTTGCAACAACATATTATAGTTTGCTTATGCTTGATAAACAATTGGAGATTGCACAAGCTACCGAAAAAAATTGGGAGGAGACAGTAAAAACTGCTCGTGCAATGAAAAAAGCGGGAATGATGAACGAGGCAGGATTGGCTCAAACCGAAGCTACATACTACAATATATGCACAACAGTATTAACTCTTGAAGAGTCTGTAAACGAAGCTCAAAATACACTATGTCTATTATTGGCAAAGACTCCTCAATACATTGAGAGAGGCTCGTTAGATGATGCAGTGTTACCCGAGAATATATCACTTGGAGTTCCTGTAAGTGTATTATCACGTCGTCCTGATGTAAGAGCAGCAGAACATGAACTTGAGGGAGCATTCTACGATACAAACAAAGCACGAGCATCGTTCTATCCTCAAATCTCTTTGTCAGGAACTGCGGGCTGGACAAACAGTGTAGGTTCGGCAATAGTAAATCCCGGAGAATTTATCGGTTCGGCTATGTTATCGCTTCTTCAACCTATATTTAACAGGGGAGCTTTGATTGCAAATCTAAAAATAATGAAGGCAAACCAAGAGATAGCGTTTATTAATTTCCAACAATCAATCTTGGAGGCAGGAAATGAGGTTAACTTGGCGTTAGATAAATACCAAACAGCGAAAGCAAAATCTGACTATTACGCAAAACAGGTTGAGTCTTTGAAAACAGCCGAAAAGAGTACAAAACTATTGATGAAACATGGCAATACCACATATTTAGAGGTATTAACAGCACAAACCACATTATTGAATGCACAATTAAATCAGGTGTCGAACAAATTTGTTGAGATACAAGGAATGATTGAGTTGTACCGAGCATTAGGAGGTGGACAAGATAATATATCAGAATAAAACAGAAGCGAGGAGTCAGATAAATTATTCAGGCTCCTCGCTTTTTTATATCAATCAAATAAGTTTCACAGGTAACACCTTTTAACCTCTTCCCTAAAAATCTTATACCCTATCTTACATTTAATACAGTTACGGGGAGAGCAATAGTTGCTATTAAGGGCAATAAAGGCCTGCGAATCGAGAGCCGATTTACACGCAATACCACCATTAACATATTTTCTAACAATAGAATTGTTTTCTGCCTTACACCCATCTAAAAGAGATATTGCACGATCGGCAAACCATTCGTTTCCTATATACTCCGAATATGCATAGAGCAGGGGAGCAACAGAGTTTATTAAGATAAGGTCTATAGCCGCCTTTCCCAAACATTTACGAAGAGGAGGAGTATCTGCAGTAAACGAGTAGTGAGTATCCCAGAAATCACTTGGATATACGTCAAAAATATTGCGTAAAGTAACATCGTTCTCCGCATCAATAAACCTGTTGAAGATGGGCAGAGAGGTGTGAATTATAGCCGCAAGCATTGCAATTCTCTGATGGGGGAAATTTGAAGGTCGCACCCCAGAGAACTTCCACAACCCTATGTCGTTTATTTTTAGAGAGAACTTATTCTGAAGAAAGGCAAACTCATTTGACAATCTCTTATAGTATGGAATATTCATCAATTCGTTATTACCCAAAAAACCTGCAACACCAAATAGCATAGCCTCTAATTGAAAAAGCGAGTCGGCATGTTTTTGCAGAAATCTCAAAGGAAGAGCTTTAGCTAAAGACTCAAAAGCATCACCATTAACACCAAATCCCAACG
>JAZONU010000026.1:0-2394 GCA_045654605.1 Candidatus Caccoplasma sp.
TAATTCGTCCGTTTACTTTAACGGTTATACCCTCAATGGTCTCAAGTGTTGACACCAATTCTCTGTCAATTTTTACCTTCTTAGATCGAGAGTATAGCGGTACAATATAACCTTTACTCTTATAGAGAATGTCAAATTTAAGATTGCCTGTTCCTCCTATATATTTATTTAGGACCTCATTTACTGCATTGGCTTTTGACGAGTCGAAGTTTTCTGAATCTACCACAATGGTCATATCCTTTATCATGGTTGCCATTGACTCGTCCATTAATGATATTTTTGATATTCTCAATTGTGCCTTATTATTATACTTGGCAATCTCAACTTTTCCTTGCACCAAAAGGTATAGTCCCTCTTTCCCGTATGCTCCAAAGTTTATAAAATCTTTTGAGAAAAGTGGTATCTCTGCTGTTCCTGAATAATCTTCTATTGTTATTATTCCGTATGGTGAGCCTTTTTTTGTTAAACCTTCGCGATATGACGTTACTATTCCTCCTATTATTATGTCGCTATTTACATACTTCTCTAAATCGGAACTGAAATTTTTTAATGAGGCATTACATACATAGTCTAATAATAGTGAGTATGACTCTAATGGATGCGATGAAAGATAGACTCCTACTAAATCTCTTTCTTTATTTAATCTCTCCAAATCACTCCAGCGTTCGGCTTTGGGAACATCAGGGGTTGGTATTTCAACCATTTCTGCTCCAAAAAGTGAGTTCTGCTGTTTTGACTTGTCTATTTGATAGCTTACTCCATACCTCATAAAGAGATCAAGGAATATTTCTCCTTTGGCATTGGGGACAAAGAATTGTTCTCGTGTTGCCTCTTTGAAGTTGTCAAATGCTCCTGCTAAAATGAGGTTCTCAACATTTTTTCTGTTGCAAGCATTGAGATTTACTCTTTGTGCAAAATCAAATAATGAGGTGTATAGTCCGTTCTTCTCTCTCTCTTCAATTATTGCTCTGGCTGCATTCTCTCCTACACCTTTTACTGCTCCTAATCCAAAACGTATATTTCCCTCTTTATTTACGGTGAATTTAAGATTACTTTCGTTTACATCCGGCTCAAGAACTTTTATGCCCATTATCTTACATTCATCCATAAATTTGGTTATCTCTGTTATGTCAGAGATGTTACGACTCAGTACCGCAGCCATATACTCCGAGGGATAATGAGCCTTTAGGTAAGCTGTTTGATATGCTACCCATGAATAGCAGGTGGCATGCGATTTATTAAATGCATACGATGCAAATTTCTCCCAATCGCCCCATATCTTCTCTAACACTTTGGGATCGTGTCCGTTCTGCTTTCCTCCTTCAATGAATTTGGGTTTTAACTCATCAAGCTTTGAGCGAATTTTCTTACCCATAGCCTTACGAAGGGCATCACTCATTCCTCGCGTAAAGTTTCCTAATAATCGCGATAGAAGCATGACCTGCTCTTGATATACGGTAATTCCGTAAGTATCTTTCAGGTATTGCTCCATTATTGGAATATCATACTCAATTGGTTCTATCCCGTGTTTACGTTTAATAAACTGCGGAATGTATTCCATTGGACCTGGTCGATAGAGAGCATTCATCGCAATTAAATCCTCAAATGTTGTGGGCTTGAGGTTTCGCAAGTGGCTCTGCATTCCTGGAGACTCAAATTGGAATGTTCCGATGGTTCTTCCAGCACTGTATAATTCGTATGTAAGTTTATCGTCAATGGGGATATTGTCTATATCAACCTCTATCCCTTTTGATTGTTTTACATTTTTTATTGCCTCTTTTATTATAGAGAGGGTTTTTAACCCCAGAAAGTCCATCTTTATAAGACCTGTATCCTCAATTACAGAGCCTTCGTATTGTGTTACAAGTAGTTTCTCTTTTGTCTCTTTGTCGTCTGCCGTACTTACGGGAACCCAATCGGTTATGTCATCTCTACATATAATTGTTCCACATGCATGAACTCCTGTTCCGCGAACATTTCCTTCTAACATTTCGGCATAAAGCATTGTTTCGCGAGTGAGATTATCGCCGTTCTCGGCAGCCTCTTTTAACTCAGGTACATATTTTACACAATTCTTTATGTTTATTTTCGGCTCTTTACCATCTACTTCGGGGAGATGGGCTGGTATTAGTTTTGCTAATCTATCGGCATCGCTTAATGGCAATCTCTCTACCCTGGCAACATCGCGTATTGCCATTTTCGCAGCCATTGTTCCGTATGTAATTATATGTGCTACCTTGTTTGCTCCATATTTCTCGGTTACCCAACGGAGAACCTCTCCTCGTCCATCATCATCAAAGTCGATATCAATATCGGGGAGTGAGATACGGTCGGGATTTAAGAAACGTTCAAATAGCAGGTCATACTTAATGGGGTCGATTTGTGTTATTCCCA
>JAZONU010000027.1:0-3846 GCA_045654605.1 Candidatus Caccoplasma sp.
AAATTATTAAATTTTTTAATAATTATTTTGGTATTTATATATTATATATATATATTTGTTTCTTGAGGATATAGTATCATCACATTTAATGATTTATACTTGAATTAACATTGATGTATCATTATAAAACTAAAATTTTATGAAAAAAATCAGATTATTTATTTTGGCAATAACAGCTCTTATGTTTATGCCAGATTTGTTCGCAGCATCGGCTCCGGCTCCTTTGTATCCGTTGCCAAATGAGCGTCAGATGTATTACCTACACAATCCTCATGCTGCATTTATCCACTATGGTATGAATACATATACCAACAAAGAGTGGGGAACAGGTTATGAGAATTGTTCATCTTTTAATCCTCCCAAAGAGGTTAATACCGACCAATGGGCTCAGGTTTTAAAAGAGTGTGGATTTGACCGCATCGTGCTTACAGGTAAACACCACGATGGTTTCTGTTTGTGGCCTTCTCAAGCAAACAAAACAAAACCTCACACAATTGCTCAATCTCCATATAAAAACGGACAAGGAGACTTGTATGAGCAACTTTCTCAATCTTGTACCAAATATGGTATTGACATGGGAGTATATCTATCGCCATGGGACGCTTACGAAGAAAACGTTGGTGGTAACTATACATCTGCAAAATACAACGATTTCTATGTTACTCAACTTAACGAGGTGTTAGGTTCTTATGGCCGCTACAACGAAAAGTTAGGACGTAGAGAGTTGGTTGAGATTTGGTTGGACGGTGCAACAGGTTCAAACAATCCTCCTACATACGACTTCAATCGTTTTGTTAATGTTATGCGTCAACACCAACCTACTGCATATATCTGGATTGATGCATTGCGTGCATTCCAAACTTGCGTTGCAGGTGATACTTGTAAAGTTGATGGTGCTTGGGCAATGAACGAGGCAGGTCAAGCTCCCGATCCATGCTGGAATAAAATGGACACAAACGGTTCAAATACTGACGCATGTAAAAACAAACCTAACGGACAATACTTCTTCCTTCTTGAAGCAGACGTATCAATTCGTAATGGTTGGTTCTATGGTGATGGTGGTGGTTTGAAATCGGCTGTTGACCTATTCAAAGAGAGATACATGAAATCAATTGGTCGTGGTATTCCTCTAATTCTTAACGTTCCACCAGATCAATCAGGTGAGTTTACTTCGGAGTACATTGCAGTTCTTCAAAAATATAAAGAATACTTGGATACTACATTCGGTACCGAGCTTACTCCTCCTTCAGCAACTGCATCAGCAACTCAAGTTCGTGGAAACGACGCAACTTTTGGAGCAGATAAAGTTATGGACGATGATTATGACACATATTGGACTATGAACGATGGTTCAACAACTGGTAGTGTTACCGTTGATTTTGGAGCTGACATTCGTTTTGATATTGTTCAATTCCAAGAGTACATTCCATTGGGTCAACGTGTAAGTGGCTGGAAAGTTGATGTTAAAGTTAATGGAAATTGGCAAGAGTTTGCTACAGGATCAACAATCGGATACAAACGAATTGTTCAAGCCAAAGAGGTACAAGCTTCTGCTGTAAGATTGACAATTACAGGTTCTCTTGCAGTGCCCCTAATCAACTCATTAGAGGTATTCCGTGCTCACGAAGACCTAATTGAATCAGATCTTCCACCTGCTGCCGGAGTTGACGGACAATTTGTTTTGGAGAAAGAGTTTATTACTGCAAAAGAGACAGACGGAACTGTTACTGTAAAAGTAAAACTTGAGGACCGTAGCAATAAAGAGGTGCAAGTATATGTAGCAACTGTTCCCGGAACAGGAGTTCAAGGTAAAGTTTATCAAGACAAAACTGCTACATTGAAATTCCCCGCAGGTGTTAACGAACAAGAATTTACTGTAGATCTTATCAACAACCAAAATAACGAAGGTGCAAAAGACTTCTATATCCAAATATCTAATCCTCTTGGTGGCGATGTTACAATTGGCGAGCCATCAAGCGTAAGAGTTTGGGTTGATGACGATGAAAACCCAAAGTCTGAACGCACTATCAATGTAACAAGTGAGGACAACACAAAAGGAAGTGTTAAGATTCTTGTTCCTGAAACAACAGAATCAAGCATAACAACAGCTTTCCCTGTAATGCTTGAAGCTATCCCTGCAAGTGGATATAAATTTACTCGATGGGAAAATGCTATAAGCGGAGAGGCTATTTCTACTGAAAAACGCTTTACATACGAGGGCGCTGCAGAAATAAGCATTGTTGCTCGTTTCGAAGAGGCATATATAGTTATGTCGCGTACTTTCACAAATAATGCAGGACAACAAAACCGATATCTAAAAAAGGTAACAACAACAGGAACTAATACTCCTACTGTTTTTGAAGCAACATCACAAGCAGCTCTTCCTTATACAGCATTCCCAAGTGGAAGTATTGGACAATATATTGAAGAAGGTGCATGCATTGACAAAAGAGAGAATCCCATTAAGGTAGATTACGGGACAACCTCTTTCAACATTACATTCTATGGATATACATCTTCAATAAATGGCAATGCTTCGGAGTTAAACTGGACTCAACAAGCGGTTTTTATCGACTGGGGTAAAGACGGAAGTTTTAACGAGTCGGGAGATATATACCCCAAAAGTAGCGATGATATAGGTAATGGTAGCTCTGTTTGCGCTCAATTCATATCAGCAAGCGGCTACACAAGAACCATCTCTATTCCTGCAGGTCAAGCTCCGGGAAAATACAGAATGAGAGTTGTGTATTATGAGCCTGAATCAAACTCAAATCAATGGCAAAATAGCATTATGACCTCATCGGGTAAGGGACAAATCAGAAATGGTATCTCTTACGATTTTGAAATAGAGATTATAAGTGCAACTGTTCCTTCAAGAACCATAACTGTTGTAGCCAACCCTGTTGAGGGAGGTACCGTATCAGGTGGTGGAACAGGAGAAGAGGCTATTGCTATTAGTGCTGTTGCTAACGACGGATACCAATTCCTTAACTGGACTGTAAACGGCAATATCGTTTCATATAACGCAAATTACAACGATTTCTCAGAAGGCGACAAAGAATATGTTGCTAACTTCAGATTAATACCTACTTATAATGTAAGTGTTGATGTAAACGATATTATTATGGGTATTGCTACATTGAACGGAAGCAGTAGTGATATTCAAACCTTGGAAGGAACAACTGTTACTCTTTCGGCTGCTGCTAATGACGGATATAAATTTGCAGGTTGGAAACTTAACGGAGCTTTGGTAAGTTCATCAAACCCATATACAGCAACTATTACAAGTGAGTCTGAATTTGTAGCAATTTTTGAAGAGGGTGGAGCTGAGTATTTCACTAACTTCGGAAACTCTACTCGTACATACGGAGACCGTAACTTAAGCAGTTTCTCTTTCAATGATGGAACAAACAGCAAAACTGTTTCGGTTAATCAAAGCACATCAAATGGTGCAGCTATATACTACGATAAGACAAGTGAAGTTGTTACTCTTGAACCAGGCAAAGCAGTAAACACAACAATTAATTGGACTGGATACTGGATGCACACTTATCTATTCATAGACTGGGATAAGAATGGAGAGTTTACCAAAGACTTGGCATCAAACAACTACAAGCCAACTGAAAATAGCGAATTGGTTGCATTCTCATTCTGGAGTGGTGTAAACGGAAGTTCAAGCGACGGACAAGGTTATGACCATGCAGGAACTTATTTGACAGGTGATAACAGAAATGTTCACTCTTTGAAATCATTTACTATTCCAACAGGTAAAAAACCCGGATCATATCGTGCTCGTATAAAAATAGACTGGAACAACGTTGATGCAAATGGAGTTTCAAGCAAAAG
>JAZONU010000028.1:0-2572 GCA_045654605.1 Candidatus Caccoplasma sp.
ATTTCAGATACATTATTTACATCTGTATTGTATGCCCAATGTACTACTTGACGTGTATTAGGAACGTTGTTCAATCCTATGCTTCCTTTTGTAAGTAAAGCTTTTTGCACTGAAATTCCTTTTGTTACATCTCCTGCTCCAAAATTTGCAGCACCTTTATCTGCTATGTAACCTCTTATCTTGTTATATTGTGCAGTGCGTGTCTCTTGGCTTGGTAATACCTCTACCTCAAGTTTTGCAACTTTTGCATATTCTGCAAGTTTTGTTTGGTTTGTTACCTCTATTAGATATAAACCGTATTGAGTTTTTACTTTTTGTACTCCTTTTTGTCCGTTAAATACAACTGCGGCAATTTCGGGGTCCATATATTTTGTTATATACTCATTTGTAAGCCATCCGAAGCTTCCTCCTGTTTCATTTAAGCTTTTTTCAACAGAGTATTCTTTTGCCATAGTAGCAAAATCGCCTCCTGTTTTAAGAACATTGTATATACTATCGCAAAGAGGCTCTTGGTTTGCTCCAAGCATTATAGCACGAAGCTCTACTGAATCTGGCATCATTGTCTTTGATATCAAACGATACATTCCGTATTTGTTTTGTTCAAAGAAAGGTGCTGATACTGCATTTTCTTTAGCTCCAGCAACAAACTCTTTCTTACGAGTATCTGTCATACGAGCAATAGATTCGTACTCATCAGAATATTTTACATATTGTAAGTTTTGTGCATTTTCAGATGTTTTAAACTTCTCTGACAACTCTGTAAACATATCTTCTGATGCTTTGTAATCTTCAGGCGATGGCAATACAGACACTGTAACATACTCTACAACGCGATAAGGTTTTGTTTTGAAGCTTTCGCGTAGTTTTGAATATAGGTTATCCATCTCTTGTCTTGATACAGAAACTACTGAATCAGGCAATGTATTGTATGGTTGTGAAATGTATGCTATATCTAATAGCTTCGCATTGTCATTATAAGATGCCTCTAACTCTACATCGTTAGGCATTGTTGTTGCAGCAAGAAGACTCATCATCTTCATTTGCATTTTCTCAACTCTTACAGACTCCTCAAAATTTTTCCATTCTTCTTGAAGATATGCAATTTCACGTTTTTGATCATCTGTCATATTTGACTGATCTACAGAAAAGATATAGTTTGCATATTCAGCCAATGCTCCTGGTTGATATCCTCCAAAACGAGCTGCAAATTGTGCAACTGATGGTGTAGGATTATTTCCCAAAATAACTTCTGACAACTCGTCATCACCAACTGCTATACCTATGTTCTCAGCACAGTCAATAATGGCTTTTGACATAACCATTTGATCAAATATTTGATTTCTTGATTCGTCTGTTAAATTCTCTCCTGCTTGTGAAAATTTAACTTGAAGTTCTTCTGCTGTTATTTCTTCTCCATTTACTTCTGCAACATTGTTATCTCTACCGAAAAATATACTTCCTGAAGTTAGAAGATCTCCGACTATGAATGCTAACAATGCAACACCGATAACAACGACAAGAAGCCCTGATCGATTTCTAATTTTTTGTAATGTAGCCATTTGTTTTTATTATTTAATTTTGTTTATATTCTTGCTTTTTTTATTTCAGGTGCGAAGATAATAATTTTTCTCTGCTTATCCCAATTTATACAGATTGTTTTTTACGGTTTATTTGAATTTTATCTCATTTTTTTATGGCTGTCTGCTCCTTTAATGTGTCTAAAGCCTGCATTGTGCCTTTTTCCTTACGACGCATATCTTCCACCGGGAATATACCTGTTGTTCGCAACACCTTGTAAACCGTCATATTTTGATTTGATTCAAACCCCAAACCCTCTATTATTCTATCCCCTCGTTCTACGTGAATAAGTGTATCGGAATATATTTTTTGAGCATCTTGACTCCAATATATCCGTTCCGTAAAAAATCGTTCGTTTTGAGTGTTTGCCATTTTTACATCGCCACGCAACTCCCATAACCTCTGCGCTTTATAATATATCGCTGTATCTCCCTCTAAATATGCCGATATATTAAAATCATCGTCGTAATTTTCTAAATATATTCCTTTTGGGAAATACCATCGTGGCACTGATGCATTTTCGTACATAAGCCATTGTGGTGCTACTACTCTATAACGTGTTATTCCTGAGTCTGATATTAATGTTGAGACATTTTCGCTATAAACGGTAGCAACCTCTTTAGGATCTGAAAAAGACTCTATCACCTCTTTTTTATCATTTTGACATCCAACGACCGACATTAGCAAGAATGTTGACACCACTGCTATTGACGCACATCCGGATGTGAGGAATTTATATCTTTTCATGAATAACAGATTTTATTCAATTTTATTCTTGAAGAACCAGAATTCATTGAATGATATTCCTATAGATATTATTAAGCCATTCTCTATCACTTTTGATTGAGGTGATAGTTTTCGATGAAAATATTGTGCGGATAAGTTTAGCAACGATTTATCCCTCATTATAGGGAAACCAATACCCATTGTAGCTCCTATCTCACTTAAACTGTTTTCTTGAAATTTTATATATGACTTCTCATAATATACTCCT
>JAZONU010000029.1:0-6431 GCA_045654605.1 Candidatus Caccoplasma sp.
ATAGGTGTCATTAAAGACAAAATACTATCACATAATCTCATTTATATGTAAAACGTAAATAGATTTAAAATATTACAAGTTGCAACAATAAGGTTTTTTTCATAACTTCGCACTTTGAATAATATATTCAATTTTTAATTCTACAATATGAGACTATTCAGTAAGATATCAGCGATAACCATATTTCTATTACTTATAAATATCGGAATTAACGCAACCAACGGCTACGAAAAAACTGTTATAAATGGGACAGAATGTTACATATATTACGTTCAACCCGGAGAGGGATTTTATAGTATTGGCAAGAAATTTGGTGTAACTCGCGACGATGTGGTTAAATTTAACCCAGAAACAAAGAATGGATTAAACAAAGGACAAAAATTATATATCCCTGCTCTAATTCAGTCTAATAATAAAAACGGACAAGGCAGCGTAACCACCGCCACACATATTGTACAAGCAGGAGAAAGTCTTTATGCTATATCAAAAAAATACAATATTTCTATTAACGAGGTTAAAGAGCTTAATAATCTAAACTCAAATTCTATAAAAGTAGGACAAGTATTGGTTGTTGGAAGTTCTGACCCTCAGCCCCAAAAGAGTGAGGCTGAAACACAAAATAGCGTTAACACCGTAACTACTACTCAAAATGAGGTTTCAGACATTATCAAAGAAGAAGAGAACCCTGTTATCGAAGAGGTTGTTGAGCCAAAAGACAATAAAGTTGTAATTAACGGAGAGACTTATAACACTGAAAAATATGTTGTAAAAAGAAGGGAAACAATATATAGCATATCGCAAAAATTCAATATTTCGGTTGATGCCATAATTGCATGTAATCCAAACATTAAACATTTGTCAAAAGATGATATTCTAAATATCCCTATGACAAAAGAGGTTGTAACCGTAGTTGATGAGTATGAAGCAGAGAATAAGCAGGTGATATTAGACTATTTCAAAAAACCAGAGTCAAACCAACTAAATATTGCTGTTATATTCCCATTCAAATCAAGCATACAAGGAGGACAATCGCCATACGCAGACTACTATAAAGGATTACTATTGGCATTAGATAGTTTAAAAACAAATGGTTTAATAGCCAACGTATATGCTTTTGATACAAATGGCAACATTGAAACAACTAAAGAAATTTTAGAAACTCCTGAAATGCAAGATATTGACATTATATTTTGTTCAGACAAACAAGAAGAGATTGAATTAATAGGTAAATATGCAAAAATGAATAGTATATACCTTGTAAATTCATTCTCGGTAAAAAATAGAGAATACGAAAATAATCCCTATGTAATACAAGGACATATACCAAGTTCAATGTTCTTCTCTTCTGCTGCCAACCATATAATTAACAAGATTGAAGACAAAGAGGTTATTTTCCTTTATGACAATCAAGAAGCCAACGATAAGCAAGACTTTGTAAACTCTATTGGCACAGGATTAAGACTTAATGGCAAAGAGTATAAAAAATTCTCCTTTAACGACATTAGCGACTACCAAGTACTTTTGAATTCAATAGAAAATAATTCAGATATTGTCATTATTGCATCATCATCTAGCAAAAGCGGTGTTGCAAAAACATGTGCCATTGCATCTCGTTTAAAAGAGAGTAATCCAACTATTAACATTTCGGTAATAGGTTATCCCGAATGGCAGACATATACAAAAGATTATTTAGAAACATTCCATTCGTTAAACACAACAATATTTACTCGTTTTTACATTGAAACAACTAAATTAGAATGGAAAGAGTTTAATAAAAATTTCAGATATTGGTATGGAAACGAAAAAACCACAATGATTCCCTCTCCCAATATATTAGGATTTGACACAGGAATATACCTTATAAATGGTATGCTACGCCACAATGATAACTTTGAACAATATTTAGATACTATTGAATCTCAAAGTATTCAAACAGATTTTTCGTTTAACAGACTATCAAACGAAAGCGGATTGGTAAATACAAATCTCTATTTTATCACCTTTACTACTGATTATAAAATAGTTAAAGAAAAGATTAAATAATGAAGCGTCTATCTCTTATCTTAACTATCATACTATTTACAACCTCGCTCTCTTTTGCACAAAAAAAGATTGACAAAGAGTTATGGTTTGGAGCAAAAGGTGGTGTTACATTCTCTCAACTCTCTATAAGCCCAAACATTAAACAATCTTTTGAAATGGGTACATTGGGGGGCATTACTATGCGATATGCCGAAGAACAATTCTTTGGTATAATATTAGAACTAAACTACTCTCAAAAAGGTTGGAAAGAGAAATTTATAGAGAGTGATGCACAATACCAATATAGTAGAACATTAAATTACGTTGAATTGCCATTCCTTGCCCATATATATTTTGGGAAAAAGAGTTTTAGATTTTTTATAAATCTTGGACCTCAAATAGGATTTTGTGTAGGAGAAAGCACCAAATCAAACTTCGATTTAGGGGCAATACCTAAATTCTCAACAAACAGAGAGACCACACACTACAATATGGGTGTTGACAAACCTTTTGATTATGGTTTAACAGGGGGGGTAGGCTGTGAATTTAGAATAAAGAACAGACACTCTATTGTTATGGAGGGACGTTATTATTTTGGACTTGCAGATATTTTTAATAACAAAAGTGCCGATTACTTCTCTGTATCATCAAACCAATCAATTCTTGCCTCTATCTCTTACATGTATAATATCAAGGGCAAGAAAAAATAGCTATTTAGTAAGCCATAAATAGCAAGAACTCCCCTACTGCTTTAATAGTGAAGATGTCCGCATCGCATCGATTTAAAGTTCCTTGCCACAACGATGTAAAGTCGTAAATGGGATATTTTAATCCTTCCGAAGAAAAAGAGGTTGCATTTACATTAAATATTGAGAGCTGTTTCCCCTCCCCTGATTGCATAACCACTTCGTTTTCGCATGGGATAAATACACCATAATCAGTGTAACATCTTACATCTACGCCCATTCGTTTATAATCAGAAAGTAGCGAAATATTTCCTATTGTATGGTCTTCTCGTTTACCTGTTGCTCCAACAATCGCTATGGTTTTATATCCCTTTGAGATTAAAAAGTTAATGGCTTTTGTTTGATCATTTGTCTCCTGATCAGGAATATAAAAAATTATATCAGAAAAACGTTCTCTATTTTCTGCACTTATAGAATCTCCATCGCCTACTATGACATCAGGTATAAAACCTTTTTCAATATAAGCATCTGCACCGCCATCGCAACAGACTACATATTTGGCATTAGTCAATATTTTCAATGGTAACTCATGCGAAGGATAATCGCCATTTGCCAAAATAACAGCCTCTATATTATCTATAAAATTACTCATGAAGATTTTTAATTACTTTGCATAATACTCTTCCACTTAAAATATCCGAATATTGCAATAACAGCGTATAATGCATACAATGCCGATGTATAATATAAATCTTTATAAATATATAAGCCAACACTAACCACATCTACAACTATCCAAATCAGCCACTGCTCAACATATTTACGAGCCAATAGCCACATGGCTATAATACTTACTGATGTAGTAAACGAGTCGAGCCAAGGAACATTACTTTCGGTATAGGTTATAAGCAACCATGTTATTGATAGTTGCAAAACTATATACACAGCTATCAATCTCAACCAAAGAGATTTTGGGGTGGTTGTTATTTTCAGTTCTTCAACTTGGGTTTTATTCCTCTTTTTTGAAAAGAGTTTAAAGCCATATTTCCAAGCCAACCAACCATATAAAGCTATAAGTAGGTAGTAAATATTAATGGCAAAATCAGCATAAAGACCTGCATCATAAAATATATACAAATATATAGCTGGCATTATTATACTCACCAACCATAGATATATATTTGCTTTATATTCCAGCCATAAATATACTATACCTACTATTGCTCCTAATATTTCAATATATAACTCCACCTGCAATTTTTGTATAACTATTTCTGAATGTTTGGCTCTTCCAGACCGTAGTTTTTCTTCTTATCCTCTCGTTTTAACCATATAGCAAATAACATTGCTACTACACCCAACGAAGCAAATATTATCATTGGTATTGAATAGTCATATACACTCTTATCAACAAATGTATGTTTTGCTTCATCATATACCTTAACAACCTCAACCAGACAGAATTTGTCAAGAATAAATCCTATTAAAAGAGGAAATCCCATTAGTCCCCAATTTTGTACCCAGAATATTAAAGAATATGCAGTCCCCAACTCTTTTTCTTTAATTATTTTTGGCACCGAAGGCCACATAGCAGAAGGCACAAGTGAAAATGCAGCTCCTAAAATAAACATCAATATTAAAGCAAATATCCAGTTATTGAATATCGGCATTGCAAACAGTGCATGAACAACCACAAGCAATAGCGAACCAAAAATCATTATTGATGCACCATACCCTTTTCTATCATACATCATACCAAACAGAGGTGTAAGCACCATTGTTCCGAAGGGTAATACTGATGGTATTATTCCCGCTAATTCCGATTCAACATTATATTTTTGAACCATTAAGTCTGATGCGTATTTTAGAAATGGGAATACTGCTGAATAAAAGAATACGCATATTATTGCTATTAACCAAAAGCCTTTATTCGAAACGACATTCTTAACATCTGAGAGTTTAAACTTCTCCTCATCTCCTTCGCTATTAAGTTCTCCATTTGTCTGTTTATCAAGTTTCTTATCAAAGAATGTATAACCAATAAAACCGACAAAACCAATACATAAAAACAACAGACACATTAGAATTGGCATAGATTGATTATAATCAACCAATTTACCATTCTCTATTATACCAAAATATTTAGCTAATGGCATTGCTGATGTAAGAGCTATAATTGTTCCTATTCGAGCAATAGCTACTTGTAATCCCAATGCAAGAGCAACCTCTTTACCTTTAAACCATTTTACAATAATTTTGGTTACGGTAATGTTCATTATTTCACAACCTACTCCAAATATCGCAAAACCTAACGAGGCATATATTACCTGTGCTTTTATCCCAAAAATTGTACCCTCTACCGGTAATATACCCTCTATTGCAAGATACTTAACTGCAGCACCCACTATCATTAATAGAGCAGATGTTAATCCTGTAAAACGAATACCAATTTTATCAAGTATTAATCCCCCAAAGAATATCATCAATAGAAAAACATTCAGGTATCCATAAGCTCCTGAAAATATTCCATATTCATTACTATTCCACCCTAATTCACTCTCTAAAACCTCTTTCATCGGAGCCATTATATCTGAGAGGATATAACCACACATCATCGTAAATGATACAACGAGCATTACGGTCCATCTGATAGAAGATTTATCTTTTAATGTTTGCATTTTATATATTCTATTTAGTTTCTAAATTATCTTTTTTCAAATAACATTACATTTTCAACATGATGAGTATGAGGGAACATATCAACAGGTTGAACTTTTGTAATTTTGTATGCACTCTCTAACATTGCAGCATCACGAGCTTGGGTTGCAGGATTACAGCTTACATAAACTATTTTTTCGGGAGCCGCAGCAAGAATTACATTAACCACATCTTCATGCATTCCAGCTCTTGGAGGATCTGTAATTATAACATCAGGACGTCCATTTTTTTCGACAAAATCATTTGTAAGAATATCCTTCATATCCCCTGCCAAGAAATATGTATTTTCAATATTATTCAATTGAGAATTTACCTTTGCATCCTCAATAGCCTCCGGAACATACTCTATTCCAATTACCTTTTTAGCTTTCTTTGCAACAAAGTTTGCGATTGTTCCGGTTCCGGTATAAAGATCATATACAAATTCATCGCCTGATAGTGCAGCAAAGTCTCTAACGACACTATACAAGCGATATGCCTGCTCTGAATTGGTTTGGTAAAATGATTTAGGTCCTACCTTAAATTGCAACTCTTCCATCTTCTCAATCATATAGTCTTTACCACTCCAAGTTTTTATAGGCAAATCACTTATGATATCGTTGCACTTTTGATTTACAACATACATCAACGATGTTATTTGTGGGAATGAAGATGAAATATGCTGCATCATTCGTGATATTTTATCATTATCGTCAGTTGCAAAAATAACAATAAGCATAATCTCTCCTGTTGACGATGTGCGAACTATCATACCACGCATATCTCCCACTTGTGCTCTCAAATCAAAAAATGAATATCCATTTTCTACAGCAAATTTTCTGATAGAAAGTCGTATTTGATTTGATATATCGTCTTGCAAATAACACTCTTTAATATCAAGGACTTTATCAAACATTCCTGGGATATGAAATCCAAGAGCATCGCGACTTGCAAACTCTTGTTGAGAATCTAACTCCTCTTTTGTCAACCATGAACGATTTGAAAAGGTATATTCCAACTTGTTTC
>JAZONU010000030.1:0-5169 GCA_045654605.1 Candidatus Caccoplasma sp.
GGTAAAAAATACTGAGTTATGTTTATGGAATAAGATACGTACAAAAACATTAAAAGGACGTAGAACAGGTGTTGGAACAACAGCTGAGGGAGATATGATTGCTGCAATGGGATTACAATATGGAACTCCTGAAGCAACCGACTTCTCTGAAAACGTTCACAAAACACTTGCTATTGCAGCATATAAATCATCAGTAGAGATGGCTAAAGAACGTGGTGCATTTGAAATATTTGATGCAAAACGTGAGGAGAACAATCCTTTCATCAATCGTTTGAAAGAGGCAGATGCTGAATTGTATGCTGAGATGGTAAAATATGGACGTCGTAATATTGCATGTTTGACTATTGCACCAACAGGAACAACAAGTATGATGAGTCAAACAACATCAGGAATTGAACCTGTCTTTATGCCAGTATATCGTCGTCGTCGTAAAGTTAACCCAAATGATGCTGATGTTCATATTGACTTTACTGATGAGAATGGTGATGCATTTGAGGAGTACACAGTATTCCACCACAAATTCTTAACATGGATGGAGATTAACGGATATGAGAAAAAAGATCGTTATACTCCAGAAGAGATTGAAGAGTTAGTTGCAAAATCTCCATACTATAAAGCTGCATCAAACGATGTAGATTGGTTAGAGAAAGTTAAAATGCAAGGACGAGTACAAAAATGGGTTGACCATTCAATTAGTGTTACTATTAACTTACCATCTGATGTAACTGAAGAGCTCGTAAACAAATTATATGTTGAGGCATGGAGATCTGGATGTAAAGGATGTACAGTTTATCGTGATGGATCACGTGCAGGAGTTCTTATCTCAATGGATGATAAGAAAAAACCATGTCCATGCGAACAAGAAGTTGTACATCACGATTTAGTTCGTCCAGTAGAGTTGGATGCAGATGTTGTACGCTTCCAAAACAATCGTGAAAAATGGATTGCATTCATCGGTCTTCAAAATGGTCGTCCTTATGAGATTTTCACTGGATTGGCTGATGATGAAGAGGGATTGTTGATACCCAAAAGCGTTGAACGTGGTAAAATTATCAAAGTAACAGATGCTGATGGAAATAAACATTATGACTTCCAATTCCGTAATAAACGTGGATACAAGACAACAGTAGAAGGATTGTCTGAAAAATTTGAACCAGAATATTGGAACTATGCAAAACTAATATCAGGAGTATTGCGTTACGGAATGCCAATTGATAAAGTAATGAAACTTGTAGGAAGTTTGCAATTGGATAGCGAGTCAATCAATACATGGAAAAATGGTGTTGAGCGTGCATTAAAGAAATATATTCCAAGTGGAACTAAAGCAAACGGACAAACTTGTCCTAAGTGTGGTGAAACCCTAATCTATCAAGAAGGATGTTTACGTTGTCCAACTTGTGGATACTCAAAATGCGGATAATTAATTTCAATTAGGAATTATAAATGAGTAATTAATTATCAATTTTAAACCATATAATATAAAGCCCTAAAGTTCAAAACTTTGGGGCTTTATTATGCCCTAAAAAAAAGTAGGGACACACCATGGTATGTCCGAATTACTTATTCTAAAAAATTATCCGATTGTAAAAAACTATTTTTTCAAGAAACAAGTTTTTAAAACAATACTGCTTCCATCAATTTTGCAATCTACCTCTTCAGGATTTTCAGTTAAACGAATACTTTTAACTTTAGTGCCACGTTTAATAACCATCGAAGAACCTTTAACTTTTAAATCTTTAATAACAGTAACTGCATCGCCATCGAATAATTCAGCACCATTACTATCTTTTGCTACCGTATTTTCTTCCGCTTCGTTATCTCCCTCATGGAACTCGTATGTACAATCTGGACACACATAAAGTACCCCGTCAAAATATACATACTCGCCACCACATTTAGGACATTTCGTAATTTCACTCATAATTTTATCTATTATATTCTCTTATTAATCTAACCACAAAGATACTTCAAACCTATCGCATAACCAAACCTATTTTATAGGGTAATATCAATTTATTTCATATAAGTACAAGAGAGACGTAAACCCAAAACAAAGTATGGATCTTTTAAGTGTGGGTTAACACCTATTTTTGCAAATATAGGAATTGATAAGTATTTATCTATTTCTATATCTTTGCCAATAGTAATGCTTAAATCAGTTACAGAAAATTTCTCAGTCGCAAATAAAGTAGTAGCCCAAGGAGTGGCACCTATATCAAAAATAATATTAAATTTATTTAGGTAAAGAGGTACAGAAGCTTGAATAAACGAAGTATATGCTCTTTTACCTTTTTTATTAACACCATCAGCACCAGCAAAAGTAGTGTACCATTTTAGAGCAAAATATTTTATCTCGTATCCAATTTGGGCTTCGTATGAGTGCCCTGTTCTGAAATTAAAGTAATTATCATCTCCGTTATTAATATTTGGATATGCAATATAATAATCAGTAATCATTGCAGAAAATCCATTATTATGCCTATATCCTATAGTCAAATCAAACTCCTTAAAATTGCTATTATCAAAAGGAATACTCGACCATATATTAAAGAATGCACCTTTATATGACAAGGTGATATCTGGTTGAAAAGAACCTTTTCCATATTGTATTCCTCGTACAATATAGTTGTTTACAAAAGTTCCACCTATATCTATAAAGAGTTTGTCTTGAGCTTTACAACTCAAGAACAAGACAAAGGTGCTTATCAATATAACACTAAATTTTTTTTTCATATAGTATTAATCAACAAGCTCGTTGAACAGAAGATTATTCTTAAAGAACAGAAGTTGATATTCAATAGAATTATACCAATACTCAAGATTATGCTCGCCAGGGCGAACAATATAGTCGTGGTCAATGCCAAGCTTCAAAAGCTTTTTATGAAGATTATTATTTACTTCAAAAAAGAAATCATCATATCCACAATCAATAATGAGTTTTAAATCACCATTTTTAAGACTCTCTATTTTGTTGAAAATTGAAAACTCGTCCCAAACTTTCCTATTTTTTCGTTTTTCTCCAATCAACTCTTTAATATCCCAACTATTTGGGAAATCCCTAATATCTACGCCACCACTTGTACAACCGACAACCCCAAATATCTCTTTGTGCCGTATCGCCAGATACATAGCACCCTGACCTCCCATACTTAACCCTGTTATTGCACGAGAATCTCTGCTTTTAAGGGTAGGGTAGTTAGTATCAATATGCTCAATTAGCTCTTTTGTAATATAAGTTTCAAATTTAATGTTGTTGTTTATAGGACTATCCCAATACCAACTTTTTTCTCCATCTGGGCAAACAAATATCATTCCATATTGGTCGCACAAATCGGGAAGTTCAGGTTTAATTTTTATCCATGATTTATGATAACCACCATATCCGTGAAGCATATATACAGTAGGGTGATTTACACTTTTATCATCAGGAGAAATTACAACACAATTCAAATACCTATCCATACAATTGCTATATACCCTAATAGTGTCAACTTTTGCAGCATTAATAGCAATAGCAATAAAAAGTAAGCAAAATAAAATAAATCCTTTTTTCATTATCATATATTTTAATTCTTGGTATTGTATAAAAAATAAGCAATCTCTATAAACTTGCTCCAACCTGTCTTGGTATTTATAGATATTGCTAAAACAATAGAGTATTAAAAAAAATCCCTACGTCGGCATTATCCGTACAGGTTCATCGGGTATAATCTCAGCAAAAATTTATTTTAAGCAAATAAACTTAAGCACCCCATTAATGTCAAATAAACAAAAGCAAAAGTAATAATAAATTTATTTTCATACAATATTAATAAAACAACTTCTAAATATTTTGCTAACTTTGTCATAACTAAAAAAAATATATAATATGAAAAAGAAAATAGCACAACTATCAAAATTTATAATTGCATCAATATTTTGTGCAGCAAGTTATAATGTACAAGCACAAGAAACTGATTATGACTTTTCTGATGAAAAAACAGGGATAACCATATACTACAATGTAACCGTTGATGAATTTCCCCTTGAAGTTGCAGTTGCTTTTGGAAGTTATGATTATAACAGTTACTCGGGAGTAGTTACTGTTCCTGAAAGAGTTGTAAAAGATGGTTGGGGATACTCTATAACTTCAGTTTGGGAAAATGCTTTTGCTCATTCAAAAGATTTAACAGAGGTAATATTCCCAGAAAATATTATTGAAATAGGAGACGGCGCATTTATGAGTTGTACCAACTTGAAAAAAATTTCGGCACTAAACAATGTCGAAAGCGTAGGAATGATAGCATTCTTTAATTGCTTATCGCTCGAAGAAATTACCTTTGGAGATAAACTATCAACAATAGGAGATAATGCCTTTAATAATTGCAAATCATTATCATCTATTACAATCAAAGCCGTAACACCACCAAACATTATGGGAAGTTTAGGTAAAACCAAGGCTACAATTTATGTCCCTGCAGATGCTGTTGAAGCATATAAAAGTGCCACAGGGTGGAGTAGTATGAATATTCAACCTATTGCGGAATAATATTTATATTTATGATGTACATAAACGAGGGCTACTTAATTAAGTAGCCCTCGTTTATATATATAATTTATTTTATAACAGTTTTATATTGCATAGTATATAAATAGCAATTTTTGTTTTGGTCGCCGTCAGGAGATTTATAATCTTCTGTTTTAAATGATGGACGAGTTAAACTTTTAAATCTAAATATTAAAGTATAGTTTGTGTCAAATTGGGGCAAAATATAAGATTGCCACCTTTTTTCAGTTGTAGTAATAGTGGGGGCATTCCCTGTATAATATATATAATCCAAAGTTACGGTATTGGATGTTTCGTTAATGTTCCCTATTACAAATTGAGAAGAAGCATCCTCTCCAACCTCGTAAGAGGTCTCAAAAGTTATTAAAGTTTTATCATCAACCACAGTAAGATATGGCTCTGATATGTTATTAATAGAATCACTTCCAGCAAAAGGTTTGTTTGCTATCTCATCAATAGGCATTGCCATCCACTTCTCTTTAATTGAAATATCAGCACTATATATACCCTTATCAAAAGCACCTTCAGGTTGATTATCCCAATCGAGAGAGAATGTAAACAAACACCTTTCTATTGCATTTTCTTGAGGAATCTCTAATGCACTTCCGGTTAAGCTTATCGCT
>JAZONU010000031.1:0-3537 GCA_045654605.1 Candidatus Caccoplasma sp.
TTTTGAACCCGAGCAAAACCAACAAACTTATTTGTTAATGAGGAATTAGAAATAAGAAATTCATTATAAATACGCATTTCCACCTCTTTATGAAGTACAAAATTAATTTAAAAATTTAGTTTTTGCAATGTAGAGTTTACATTTTAACACTAAAAAATTATTTTTTAAAATTTATTTTAACAACACAATAGTTAATTTATGTATGCAAGAATACGGCTAAAACTATACAAACCAAACAGATAATAGTTTTTTACGTTGTTAAAGTTTATGTAATTTTAGGTCAACTCCAATATTTTGAGTATCTTTGCAGGCGAAATTTTAAAAATTAATCTATGAAAAAACTTTTACTCAATGTTTCGCTAATTTTAGCGTTTTTATTTTCAGCGAATTTAATTTTTGCTCAATACCAACTTACCAACTCAGGTTTTGAGAATTGGGAAACAGCAACTAACCCAGATAATTCAAGCAAAAAAGGAGATGAACCTGTTCAATGGAACTCTTTTATGACAATGAAAACAGGTAGCTTCCTTTATAACAGCGCCATATCAGACAAAATAGATGCTTCTACAGATGTTCGTCCGGGATCAACAGGAAGCAAATCTGCAAAAATATGGTCTAACTCAGTTATGGGTGTAATAGCTAATGGAAACTTAACAACAGGTAGAATTTACGGAGGTAGTATGACAGCCGATGATGCTAAAGGAAACTACAACTTCTCTGACCCATCGTCAGATGCCGCATTCAAACACACTTTTGTGGGGAAACCTGATTCTATTGCAACTTGGTTAAAATTTGTTCCTAAAAAGACCTCTGACCAAGCTCGTGTTTCAGCTATTATCCACGAGAACTCTCGTTACCAAGACCCTGAAGTTCCAACAACAACATACTCTAACATAGTCGCTAAGGCTCAATTAAACTTTTCTGCAACATCAAGCAAAGGATGGCAAAGAATTTCTGTTCCTTTTGCATATGAAGGAAATAAAACTCCCGCATACATCCTTGTTTCATATACAACAAACAAAACACCAGGAAAAGGTTCTTCAGGAGATACTCTTTACATTGATGACGCTGAGATGATTTACAATTCAAAAGCAACATCTATTAGCTTCAACGGAACTACATTCTCTGGATTTGATAAAAACACATATACCTATTATGATATTGAGGCAGAGCTTCCTTCTTCAATAACTGCAACTGTTGATGGTGTTTCTGCTACTTATACTACAAGCATTGATGCTACAAACAACCGTGCAACAGTTGTTGTTAAAGGTGGTGATATCAGTGTAAACTCAGGAAACTACCACACTTATACTTTCAACTTCAAAGCTCAAGAGGTTACAGTTAATGTTTCTGCCGCAAACAGCGAGATGGGTAATGTTTATATAAACACTGTTGGTGGCACTTCTTCTGCAACTATTGCAAAAGGTTCTTCAACTACTGCTATTGCTGTAGCAAATGATGGTTATATGTTCAAAAACTGGACTGTTAACGGCAATGTTGTAAGCACTAACGCTTCTTACACATTCACTGCTAACGAGGATAAGAACTTGGTTGCTAACTTCTACAAATACTACACTGTTACAGTTAACGTAAACAAAGCTGGTTATGGTACTGCTTACGTTGGAAGCAATACAAACGAAACTACTGTTAACATTGAAGAGGGGCAATCAGTTACTATAACTGCTGTTGCTGCTGATGGTTACAAATTCACTGCATGGAAAGAGGATCGTAAAAACATCAGTACTCAAGCCTCATATACAATCTCAAACGTAACTAAAGACATTGTTTACACTGCAAACTTCGCAGCAAAAACTACAAGTAACCTTGCATTTGAGAACAACAACGTTGACTACAGCGATATAGATAACGGTTCATTCTCTAACACAGCTTCATCAACTAACTCTGAGGGTGCTATCACATACGCTATCACTTACTCAAGTGCTGATGGTATCGCAACCATAGACGCAACAACTGGTGTTGTTACATTCTTAGGAATTGGTTCAATCACAGTTACTGCTACTCAAACAGCTTGGGGTGATTATTTAGAGACTGCTATTTCTTACTCTTTAGATATTACTCCTACTGGAATTGAAGAGAACACTGCTGACGAGATTATGATTTACGCAACTAATGGTGCTATTGTAGTCAACTGTAACGAAACTGCTAAAGTTGACATTTTCAACATAGGTGGTGCATTGATTAAATCAATCTCTTGCAACGGAAATAGCACAATTGATATGAGCAATGGTGTATATATCGTTAAAGTTGCTATCAACAACAATACAAAAGTTGAGAGAGTTATTGTTAAGTAATTTAATTTAAGCTATAATAATTTTGAGAACGGCAGCATTTTGTTGCCGTTCTTTTTTAAAGTAAAAATGGGAATTAAGTTTTTAAGCCTTTCAAGCGGAAGCAGTGGCAATTGCTACTACATTGGTACCGAAGAGGAGGGTTTTTTAATTGATGCTGGTATTAGTGCCAGAAAAATTAAAAAGACTCTTGCCGAACACGGTATTGATATGGCTATGATTAAAGGCGTATGCATATCTCACGACCACGCCGACCATATTGCTGCCGCTGGATATTTGGGAGAACGTATGGGCAAACCCATTTACGTTACAAAGACCACACTTGAAGGGATGAACCGCAATTGGAGAATGAGCGAAAAAATTTATACAGCTCATCGTTTTATCTTCAAAGAGATAAGTTTCTCACTTGCAGGCTTTGAAATTATCCCCTTCGAGGTTCCTCACGATGCTCACGACAACGTAGGTTTTCTTGTAAAAAAAGACGATTGGTGTATGGCTTTTGCTACCGACCTCGGTAGAATTACTCCTACCGTTAAACGTTTTATCTCTAAAGCAAAGTATTTGGTACTTGAATCGAACTACGATGCAGATATGCTACGAAACGGCAAATATAACTACTTTCTTAAACGCAGAATCTTGGGAGAAAACGGGCATCTTTGCAACAGCGTTACAGCAAAATTCCTTGCCGACAACTTTTGCGAGTGTTGCTACAGAAAAATTTTCCTATGCCATATAAGCAACGAAAACAATACTCCCGAACTTGCGTTAAAAACAACCACCGATGCTCTTACTAATGCAGGGGTTAAAGTTGGCGAAGAGGTTGATATTTACACTCTTAAACGCGATAAAGCATCGGAATTGTTTATTTTAGATTAAATTTTATCGTTTTTTGTTTGCGAGTTACACTCATTGTTGTTACCTTTGCACCCGCAAACAAAGATTAAGGATGACTCCGTAGCTCAGCTGGTAGAGCAAATGACTCTTAATCATTGGGCCGAGGGTTCGAATCCCTCCGGGGTCACTATAGAGCAACCATTTGGTTGCTCTTTTTTTTTGCAGGAGGGATTACCCTCCGTCGCATAGAGCACTGTGCTCCCCACGCTGTGGCACGGATTGACATTTAGTCAATTTTATTTGCTTCGCAAATACCTTGCGTCCCTCCGTCGCACAGAACACTGTGCTCCCCACGCTGTGGCACGGATTGACATTTAGTCAATCCTTTTTGCGT
>JAZONU010000032.1:0-2806 GCA_045654605.1 Candidatus Caccoplasma sp.
TGTTGTTAGTATTTATATTCTAAAAACAAACAACTACCCTATGGGGCAGCGAAGCTGACAACTAAAAACTAATTTATTTACACATGGTGCATCCAGAGCATTTTGAATCGCCCTTTCGCAAACGATTTTCAATTAGGGTTCTTAGCTTATCTCTTAAAGGTTCTAATTTTATGCGTTGCAATATATCATCGGCAAATGCCAACATTAGCATCATTCGTGCTTCGGCTTCCGG
Source organism: Candidatus Caccoplasma sp. (assembly GCA_045654605.1). GTDB lineage: Bacteria > Bacteroidota > Bacteroidia > Bacteroidales > G3-4614 > Caccoplasma_A. The sequence continues at coordinate 233 of JAZONU010000032.1, forward strand.
TATTCCTCGCTGACGCAAATAAAAGAGAGCCGACTCGTCTAACTGTCCAACTGTTGCTCCATGTCCACACTTAACATCATCGGCATATATTTCTAATTGTGGTTCGGTGTATATGCGTGCTGCCTGAGACATTGATATGTTTTTGTTAGACTGTTGCGATATGGTCTTTACTGCACCTTTATCTACTAATACTTTGCCTGTCATTGAGGTTAGTGCTTCATCTGATACTATGTTTTTAAATAGTTGGTTGCTTTCGCAATACGATGCTGAATGGTGTACGTTTGTATATACGTCTGCCACCTGTTTTGTATCACATATTGCTAACCCAGTAAGATTAAGGTTTGCTCCCGCCCCTGACATGGTTATATTATAGTTGGTTCGGGTCTCTCCATTATGCAATATTATTGGTGCTACTATCAATTTTGAATTAGCCTCTTGGTGTGCAAATAATGATGCTACTCGGTATGAAGAAGAGGTTGTCTCCTCAAGTTCGTAATACTCTATTTGAGAGTTCTCTCCTACATATATCTCTGTAACTTGTGTTGCCAAAGTTTGAGACTCTGATAGGTTATGTTCACACACCAATATAGTTGCCGAACTGTTTTTCTCAGATATTACCAACAGACGACGATTTGCCATTACGGGTGTTGAGGAGTTTAATACATTTACTATCTGTAATGGAGTTTGCATTTTTACTCCTTGTGGAACATAGACCACTACCGCATCTTGTGCCAATGCTGTGTTTAGGGCGACTGTTCCGTCAAGTGAACTCTTTGCTAACTTATTGTAGTATTCTTCTACTAATTGGGGATAACGATTTGCAAATTGTGCCATGTTCATAACCGCTACTTTCTCCTGCTCTTCGCCTATTTGCGGAGTATCTCCTACTACATAAAGTGTTTGTGTTTTTAGTCCTGGCACACTGCATCGATATGTATCTTTTGTTGTAGATTGCAAGACTCTCCCCAAGTTTATTCCATAGTCGGGCGAATATATTTTTTCTATATCTATATGACGGAACAACTCCTCTTTTTGTGAGGGTATGCCATATTCAAGGAAAGTTTTTATCGCCTCTCCTCGAGCAATGTTCATTGGTTCACATGCACCCTTATTTATAAGGGGGAGATGCTCTTCCAATAGTTGTTTATATTGTTCTGACGCTGCCATATTTTTTTTCTACTCGCCTAATTCTTTCTTAATCCAATCGTAACCTTTCTCCTCAAGTTCCAAAGCAAGTTCGGGCCCACCTGATTTTACTATGCGTCCTTTGTATAATACGTGTACAAAATCGGGTGCTATATAGTCTAACAATCGTTGATAGTGAGTAATTACAATTGTTGCATTTTTATCGGTTTTGAGTTTATTTACTCCTCCCGCAACTACTCTTAGCGCATCTATATCCAAACCGCTATCGGTCTCGTCTAATATTGATAGTTTGGGCTGGAGCATTGCCATTTGAAATATCTCGTTACGTTTTTTCTCTCCTCCAGAGAATCCCTCGTTTACCGAACGACTTGCAAGTTTGTTATCCAACTCCACAATTTCGCGTTTCTCACGCATTATTCGTAAGAAGTCGGTTGCTGACAATGGCTCCTCTCCACGGTATTTGCGTTGCTCGTTTACTGCCGCACGCATAAAGTTTACCATACTTACTCCAGGTATCTCAACGGGGTATTGAAAACTTAAAAACAATCCTTCATGTGAACGGTCTTCAGGAGTAAGGCTCAATAGGTCCTTACCGCAAAATGTTACCTCTCCCCCGGTTACTGTAAATACAGGATTTCCTGCCAAGACACTTGACAATGTACTTTTTCCTGAACCGTTAGGTCCCATTATTGCGTGTACCTCACCTGGTTTAACTGTAAGGTTTACTCCTTTCAATATCTCTTTGTCGCCTATTTTGGCGTGTAAATCTTTTACTTGTAACATACTTTTATGTTTTATCCAACTGATCCCTCCAACGATACTTGTAATAGTTTTTGTGCCTCTACCGCAAACTCCATTGGCAATTTATTCATTACCTCTTTTGCATATCCGTTTACGATAAGAGCTACAGCCTCCTCGGTAGGTATTCCTCGTTGGTTACAATAAAATATTTGCTCTTCGTTTATTTTTGAAGTTGTTGCTTCGTGTTCAACAACTGCACTTTTATTTTTTACATCTACGTAGGGGAATGTGTGTGCTCCACACTCTGCCGACAGCAACAAACTATCGCATTGTGTATAGTTGCGTGCACCATCTGCATTTGGTGCTACACGAACCAAGCCGCGATAACTGTTTTGACTCTTTCCTGCCGATATTCCTTTTGATACAATGGTGCTTCGTGTATTTTTTCCCAAATGTATCATCTTTGTTCCGGTATCGGCTTGTTGATAGTTATTTGTTACTGCAACAGAATAGAACTCTCCTATTGAGTTATCTCCTGCAAGAATACAGCTTGGGTATTTCCATGTTATGGCAGAACCTGTCTCCACCTGTGTCCACGAGAGTTTTGCACTTTCGCGACAAATTCCGCGTTTGGTTACAAAGTTATATACTCCTCCCTTGCCATCTTTATCGCCAGGATACCAATTC
>JAZONU010000033.1:0-3490 GCA_045654605.1 Candidatus Caccoplasma sp.
TACGATCCGACTTACTGAATGCAGGAAACATATATTATAAACTAACGCTTCTCTCACCAACAGAAGATAAGGAGGGAGCTATTGAAGAAGTTGAGTTAAAATTCAATCAGGAAGTAAATCAAGATATAGCAAATTTCAGAGTAGGTGATATTGTAATACTATATCCATACAATAGAGAAGATATTCCCGATTTAAGAAAAACAATAGTGCATCGTTGTTCTATAATATCAATAGATACAGAAAGAATAAGACTATTATTAAAAGCGCCACAAAGCAACTCTAAACTCTTCTTGAAAGATAGTAACAAAGAGTGGGCAATAGAACACGACTTTATGGAGTCGTCATATAGTAGTTTATACAAAGGTATGCATAAGTTCCTCTCTGCACCAAAAGAACGCAGAGATTTAATACTACTACAACGTCAACCAAATATTGACACAACAAAGCAACTTAACGGAGAGTATGGGGCTTTTAATCAATTGGCATTAAAAGTAAAACAGGCAGAAGATCTGTTTTTAATAATAGGTCCTCCGGGGACAGGTAAAACTTCATTTGGGTTATTGACAACACTCAAAGAAGAATTAACCGAAAAGGCTTCAAATATACTCTTACTATCATATACAAACAGAGCTGTAGATGAAATATGTTCTAAACTCGTAGAGGAGAATATCGATTTCATTCGTATTGGCAGCAAAAACTCTTGTAACGAACAATACAAAGAGTTTTTATTCGAAAATAAAACTCAAAATTGTAACAATATAGGAGAGCTTAAAAGTCTAATATCAACAACAAGAGTATTTGTCGGCACAACAGCATCAATAAATGGGAACCCATCACTTTTTGATTTAAAGCAATTCAGTCTTGCCATAATTGATGAAGCATCTCAAATATTAGAGCCTAATATAATAGGCATATTATCAGAAGAGAGGAAAGGAACACCCGTTATTAAAAAATTTGTGATGATTGGCGACCACAAACAATTACCTGCAATAGTACAACAACCAAGTGAGGAATCAAAAACAGATAGTAAGATTCTAAATGATATATATCTTAAAGATTGCTCACTATCTATGTTTGAACGATTACTTAGGAAATACAGCAATAATACCGAAGTAACATATATGCTAACCAAGCAGGGACGCATGCATTTCGAAATAGCAGAATTTTCAAATAAACAATTTTATAATAATAAATTAGATATTGTTCCGCTACCACATCAAACCGAAGATATAGAGAGGTGTAATAGCGACAATACACTGCCAAATATATTATCAACTCATAGAGTTATATTCTTTACTGCACAAAACAGTTTTGCTAACACAAACATTAAAGTAAACAAGGTGGAGGCTGAAATTATAACCGATTTGATATACAACATATATATAAATAATGTAAGCAACTTTGATGTAAATAAAACAGTTGGAGTAATTGTACCTTATCGCAATCAAATAGCGACAATAAAGCATACACTTCAATGCCGATACCCTGAATTAAACCTCGACAAGATAACAATAGATACTGTTGAACGTTTTCAAGGAAGTCAAAGAGATTGTATAATTTACGGATTAACCATACAAGAGAGATTTCAATTAAATTTTTTGACCGAAAATTCATTTATTGAAGATGACAAAACAATAGACAGAAAGCTCAATGTTGCGATGACTCGTGCCAGAAAACAGTTGATTTTTGTAGGGAATGATAGATTAATTTCTGAAAACAATCTATACTCAGAGCTTATAAATTATATAAAACAAAGAAAATCGTTCTTTCAATACAAAAATATTCCACTGTAAATCAAGGTAATAAAAAATAATGTAATTTTTTATTGTAAAAAATTTTGTAGATAAATAAAATTATTATATTTTTGTATTGATTTCAAATATGTAATAGTAACAAACTAATGGATAATAAAATCAAAACAGAAGAGACAGGCCACGAAAGATTAGTAAGATGTGGTATAAGGCCTTCGGTTCAACGCTTGGCAGTTATGAACTACCTAATGGAGAACAGAGTGCATCCAACCGTTGATAAAATATTCAGCGATTTATATCCATCAATGCCAACACTATCGCGTACAACGGTATATAATACATTAAAACTACTGGTTGAAAGCGGAGCGGCAATAATGTTGACAATAGACGAGAAAAACACAAGATTTGATGCAGAGACAAAACCTCACACACATTTTATGTGCAACAAGTGCGGAGTGGTAACAGACCTAAATATAAACCCTCCAATACTAAAAGGTAATTACATTGATGAATGTGAAATATTAAATTCAGAACTATACCTATACGGATATTGTCCTGAATGTGCAAAGAGAAACAAGAATTAAATAAAACAATAATAAACTAATTAATAAACAATTTAAAATTTTAAGATTATGGAAAAGAAATGGATTTGTACAGTATGTGGTTATATACATGAAGGTGAAACTGCTCCCGAGAGATGCCCACTTTGTAAAGTTCCCGCAGAAAAATTTCAAGAGAAAGTAGAGAGTGGTAAATTAGAGTTTGTTCAAGAACACGTTATCGGAGTAGCAAAAGGTTGCGACGACGAGATGATTAAAGATTTGAACAACCACTTTATGGGAGAATGTACTGAAGTAGGTATGTATTTGGCTATGAGCCGTCAAGCTGACCGTGAGGGTTATCCCGAAATTGCTGAGGCATTCAAACGTTATGCTTGGGAAGAGGCTGAGCACGCAGCTAAATTTGCAGAGCTTCTTGGCGATGTAGTTTGGGACACTAAAACAAACCTTGATAAGAGAATGAACGCAGAGAGTGGTGCATGTGCAGACAAATTCCGCATTGCAAAACGTGCAAAAGAGTTAAATCTTGACGCAATCCACGACACAGTTCACGAAATGGCAAAAGACGAAGCTCGTCACGGAAAAGGATTTGAAGGCTTATTCAACAGATACTTCAAAAAATAATAATTAATAAAATAATAATCTAACATAAGAGGTTACCCCTAACGGAGTAACCTCTTATATTATACACAAAATGATAAAACACAAACTTTTTTGATTGCTAAACATTTAGTAACTTTGCAAATCAAAAATATAGAATAGATGGGGCCAATTAAAAAACTATTTAAGCTATTATTAACTCCAGAAAAAGGATGGAAAGTAATATCGAAAGAGGAGGAGACAACCGAAAAACTATCCACTTCGCTATTATATCCAACCATAGGAATATTTGCATTAATAGTATTTTTATTAAAGATAAAATTTACCGAACAACGAATTGATTCTGATATAGAAAAAGCCATACAATATGCTGCAATATCATTTATACAATTATTTTCAGCATACTATTTAATATCATATATCACAAAAAACACATTTAAAAAGTACAACATAAATAGGTGCAATATATACCTCATTTACTTAATTACAGTAACTGCACTGTTTTATATAGTTATGACAATATTTTCAGAGCATGTAGGATATATAGCACCACTATCATTATATATTATATACTATTTT
>JAZONU010000034.1:0-6156 GCA_045654605.1 Candidatus Caccoplasma sp.
AAACTCTCTAGCTTCATATTGTAGTTCAACTAATTTTTTTGCATCTGAATCAGGAGAAGAACATGAAACTAATGATACCATAAACATAGCAGCAAATGCTAATGCTAAAAATTTAATCTTTTTCATAATAGTTTTACGAGATTTCATTAAATAGTACCTCCGTTTAAAAATTAGCTGAAACCTCTTTTTTTATTACTAATATTAAACGTTTATTTTTTTGCAAGTATATTAAAAAAAAAGAAAAAACAAAAAAAACTTAAACTTTTTTTAATAAAAAATAGGCGGCTGATATTCTCCGCCGCTTACCATATAAATTTTTATTCAATCTTATTACATCATAGATTTAAAAAATGCTCCGGCAATTTCTGCTTCATGTTCTTCACACCACTTCTCATACTCTTTCTTTTCTTCATCATTTAATTTCTCCTCAGCTTCCTTTACTGCTTTTGCATTCTCCTCTGTTGGGTTATCAATAAAATCCTCTGCTGCATTAATCGCTGGATTTCCACATGCTACGATAAACATAGCAACCAATGCCAATGCTAAAAATTTAATCTTTTTCATAATAAATTGTTTAACCTCAACTTATCAGTACTTTCAGTTTGTGTAGCCTGAGGTTCTTTTTTTATACTACCCAAACTGTTTTTAAATAATTATATTCTAACGTTTTTGTTGTTTCTCTTTTTCATAAAAGTTCCACCACTTTGCGTATGCCTTTTCATAAGTGATTCTATCTTTATCCGACTTATACTTCTCTCTAAACTTTCTATCGAGAGATTTCGCTTCTTGAAATCGGTCTTCGAACATTGCCTTTACCACTGACTTTGCATCCGATTCTATAGGAGAACATGCAACAAAAAACATTGTTGCGAAAAGTAAAATCGAAAACCTTATTAATTTAAACATACACAAATGAAATATTTTTACCCTCCCCTCCTATAATCTCCTTCAATGGTTAACACTTGCAAATATGATTCAAAATTTTTTAATTTTTTTTTAAAGAAAAAACAAATCTTAATCAGATATTATCCACAGTGGAAATATTTTTTAACAAGTTCAAGCATTGCTGACTGATTTCCATCTAACTCTGCACGCATAGTACGATCGTTATATGAAGATAGTTTATTAATAATACCATCAATCATAGCAGGGCTGAACACGTTATATTTCTCAAATATTTCGCGTTGTTTAGCCAAGCACTCTGCCGATGCAGCACAGCTGTCGGGTAGTTGCTCCAAAGAGTTCAACTTATCGACATTCTCCTCTTTATGGATATTTACATTAACGTATGTCTTTTCCGCAATCTCCAATCCGTTCTCAATCTCAAAGCCATAGCGACACGCTACAGCAAGACCTGCAAGAAGTTGATATAGATCTGCCGAGCCATCGGGAGAACGCATCTCCACTGTCTGTTTTTGAGATGTATCATAGTTACTTGCCTTCTCTAATGGGTTAGCAATTTGGCACATATCAGTTTTTGCAGCCCATCCAAGAGGAACACGCACCAATACAGAACGGTTTCTGTCGCCCCAGCAGATATTTGTAGGAGCCTCTTGGTGAGGGACCAAACGGAAGTATGATGTTGGGTTTGTATTACCGAAAGCAGTAATAGAGGGAGCCAATACCATCATTCCTGCAATTGCTTTGCGAGCTGTTGCCGAAAGCACACCATTATCGAGCATTTGGTTTTGTCCATCTTTTACAATACGCATGTGAACGTGTAATCCCGAACCAGCTTTTCCGGTTGTGATTTTTGGGGCAAAAGTTATATCGTAACCCATTTGGTAGGCAAGATTACGAATAATCCATTTAGCAATCATAAGTTGATCGGCAGCATCTTGAGCACGAACAGGCAAGAACTCAATCTCGTTTTGCTCATACACCATACCATCGATGCTGAAATTACCAACCTCAGAGTGTCCGTATTTTATTTGTCCTCCTGCTTGTGCAATATATGCCATACAGCGAGTACGGAACTCATTAAATTTAGCGTATGGTGCTGACTCGTGATAACCTTTTTGGTCGGTTGCAGGGAAAGCCTCTTCATCGGGAGCAATCACATAGTACTCCAACTCTCCCATTGCCTGAAACTCCATTCCTGTAACCTCATTAAAAGCCTTACATGCCTTTTCAAGAGTGTTCTCTGGTGAACTTTCAAGAGGCTCTCCATCTTTATTAAAATAAGAACACAACATTGAAAGAGTTGGCAACTCAGCAAATGGATCCAAGAATGCAGTTTTAAAGCGAGGAATCACATACAAATCGCTACTTCCTGCCTCAATAAATGGGAATAGGCTCGAACCATCTACCCTCTCACCACATGTAAGGATAGCATCGAGGTATGCCATGTTGTTAATAACAAAATTCAAAGTTTTTAAACGACCATCTCCTGCAGGATACATAAAGTTTACCATCTGTATTCCGTTCTCCTCTATGTAACGTATAATATCCTCTTTTGTAAACTCTTTAGCAGGTTTCCCCAAATACGATACAAGTAAATTGGGATTTAAAGCAAGTTCTTTATCCATAATTTTTTATTTTCTTAGTTACAATTATAATATCAATGCTTCAAAATTAATAAAAAGTTTTATTTATTATAAAACATCAATTGATTTTTTAAAGCAAGAGATTATATTTGCATCAAAACCTATAATTTTAAATCAATGATAGTAGAAAAACTTACTCAGTTAATAGGTAATACTCCTATGTTACATGCACTATCTTTTGAAAAGAGCGTTAGTGCAGAGGCAAACATATTTGTTAAATTAGAGTATCTTAACCCGGCAGGGAGCGTCAAAGACAGAGCAGCTCTATATATGGTCGAAGATGCTGAAAAGAGAGGCATACTAAAGCCGGGAGCTACAATAATTGAACCCACAAGCGGAAACACAGGCGTAGGATTGGCTCTTGTTGCAATTGTGAAAGGCTATAAGCTTATTCTTACTATGCCGGAGAGCATGAGCATCGAACGCCGAAAACTTCTCTCAGCCCGTGGGGCTAAAATAGAACTCACCCCTGCAAGTGAAGGAATGAAGGGTGCAGTAAATAGAGCAGAAGAGTTACGTTCTCAAATTGAAGGGTCTGTAATACTACAACAATTCGATAACCAAGCTAATGCAAATGCTCACTACAAAACCACTGCTAACGAAATTTGGAACGACCTTAACGGTAAAGTAGATATATTTGTTGCCGGAGTTGGAACAGGTGGGACAATAAGCGGTAATGGCAAACGCCTTAAAGAGCTTAACCCAAACGTAAAGATTGTTGCAGTAGAACCTGCCGAGAGTGCATTATTAAGCGGTAAATGTGCAGGGCCACATAAAATACAGGGTATAGGAGCAAACTTTATCCCATCTCTTTATGACTGCTCGGTAGTTGACGAAGTTATCCCTGTTTGTTGCGAAGATGCCTACACAGCCTCACGCCTTATATCCTCTACCGAAGGCGTATTAGTTGGCATATCATCAGGAGCAGCACTACACGCTGCAAAACTCCTTGCTTCTCGCCCTGAGAACAAAGGCAAAAACATAGTTGTTCTTCTCCCCGACACAGGCGAACGCTACCTATCAACGGAGTTGTTTTGTGGGTGTTAGTTGTCAGTTGTTAGTTGTTAGTTAACGAGCATCCGCTCGTTGAACCCACTAACACTCAACAATGTTCAAACAAGTTTAACATTGTATTCGCTTAATCGTGGCTTTGTTAGTTGTTAGTTTTTAGAGAATATAATATATAAGAGTTAGCTATGACATAGCTAACTCTTTTTTTATCTTATTAGTCCAATTAGACTAATTAGACCAATTAGCCTTATTAGAACAAAAAAAGTGGAGCATTTCTGCTCCACTTCATATCTTTAAAAGTTATAGTATATTCTGTTTTTAATTTCTAACAACTAAAAACTAACAAAGCTGCGGTTAAGCGAGAGCAGTGTCAAATTTATTTGAACACTGCCAAGCAAAAGCAGGTTCGAGGAACGAATGTTCCTCAACTACTTCTTGATTACTTTCATTACGTTAAGCAATCCGGCCTCACCTTTAACTTTGATGAAGTAGATACCGCTTTGTCCCTCAACTGGGATATTAACGATCTCACCTGCAGCAGCGTTAAGAGCAGCAGAATTAATTAGACGTCCTGTGTAGTCGTAAAGTTCAACTGTATAGTTTCCATCCTCAACGAATCTTACATATACTTCGTTTTCGAATGGGTTAGGATATGCTTGCATCTCCTCTACAGTTACATCCTCAATACCTGTAGGATAAACCTCAACTCCTGTGATAGATTTAGTATCAGAACCCCAGCTGTTTGAAAGAGTCAAAGTAGCATCAAATGTTCCTTCTGTTCCATAAATAGCAGTAGCAGAACCAGCAGACTCATTACCTGTTGCTGAAGTTACTGAAGCACCTCTTAGAGCCCATTTTGGAGTTGTTACAACCTCAAAGTTAGTTCCTGAGATGAAAGGAGCTCCTGCTGTATAAGTAACCTCTTTAGGCAAATATTGGTTATTACCCTCAGATACTGTTGTAATCTCATACAAACCTGCAATCAAGTTTTTGTTGTATCCTGTACTGAGAACATTATTGTTTTCGTTAGCTTCGCTCTCAAAATCCCAGTAACCAATGAAGTTTTGGTCAGTTATATTTCCTGAATGATGTTGCATAGTTGCAGCAACCTCACTTGCTGTAAGAGCTTTTTTGTACAAACGAACCTCGTCAAGAGTTCCATCGATACCTGCACGAGAGAATGCACGACCACCAATCATAATAACGTTAGATGATTTCCAACCATAAAGTTGTTGAGATGCAGGAACAGTTGCCTCACTAACCAATTTTCCATTGATATATAGAGCCAATGTTCTGTTTGAAGTATATCCCATTACCAACACTACGTGGTACCAAGTTTCAGGTTTGAATTGGAACTCACTTGATACAGGAACAACAACACCAGTATTTTGAATACCATCACGATAAGACAATGACATAGCTCCTTCAGGAATTATGTTACCATTATCATCTTTATCATTACCTGTTCCGATTGTACTCCAAATATAACCCCAGTCAGAAGCTGGCCATCCATCAGATGCTGTACGGATATTCAAGAATTGAGTACCGCTTGACTCGTGGTTATAACGATTAACATACATCCAGAAAGACAATGAGAATGGAGTTTGGTCATTGAAACCAAGTTGACTTGCAGGAATACCAAATGCTTTTTCACCTAAAGCGAAACCGCGAGACACTGTTCCATCAGAGTTAGGACGACCTGTATAAGTTAAAGTCATCGCCTCTCCAACCTCAAGATAATCTTTTCCTTTCTCTGTTGTCATTGTAAGAGTTTTAATCTCTGGCATTGCTCCTACCTCTGCTGGAGAGATTTGGATTTTACCACGATAAACCTCTGTTTGTCCGTTCATAGTCAAGTAAAGGTCATAAATTCCCTCTTCTGACAATGAAGTTGTAAATGAATTTGTATTGAATGTACCTTTTACAGCGTCATTTGAAGCTGCTTTGATTACCCAAGTTGCTGCAGCGTGGTTAGGATCGTCAAATGCTACTGTAAACTCTTCGTTAGCTTTAATGATAGGTTTATTGATTGAGAATCCCTCAATAATTGAACTTGCCGGTACGTTTTGATATGCACCCCAAGATGTAACGCTTTCGCTCTTTCCGTCCATTGCTACAGCAGCTACACCAATACGAATTTTACCACCTTTTGTAGCATCATATGGAGCACCAACTACATATGCAGCCCAAGATGTTGTAGCTGTACATAATACAGGCTCGCAACCCTCTTGTTGAGTATATATTTTATAGAATGCAGTTTTTACATCTGAGTTGTAGATGCTCTCGTAGTTTTGACGTGAACCTGTAAAGTTTGAAGTCATATCATAAACAATCTTCATATCCACTCCTTTGTAGTTACGAGCCATTGTTTTTGATGTTTTTACTACTGGAGCTCCTGGTGTAGCACTTGTTCCACTTGTCAAAGAGATCTCTCCGATTAGCACTTTGAAGTCATCTGAAGTGTTCTCAAATTTCAATCCCATCAAAGCGATTGTTTTTCCACCGATGTTGATACCTCCACGAGTAGAAATTTTAATATCTTTCTTCACCCAAGTAAATTCATCTGCTTTTGCTGATGCAATAATAACAGCACTCTTTA